>JAKAGC010000170.1 GCA_021817755.1 Acidobacteriota bacterium
AGCGTTGGATTAATGGAACAGGTTCTGTTTTTTCCGTTTTTTCATCGGATGTAGAGAAAGAAAACAATTGTTTTTGTGGGATGATCGAAGCAATGGCTTTTCGCATCGCTTTTATATGCTTTTCATTGGTTCCGCAGCAGCCGCCGATGATCTTAACGCCAGCCTGGATGAATCTACGTGCATATTCGGCCATGTATTCAGCGGAAGTAAGATAAATACTGCGACCTTCTACGATGCGGGGAATACCGGCGTTTGGCATGGCTGATACGGGTTTATTGGTAAGCTTTACGAGCATTTCGAGAGTTTCGAGCATATAATGAGGACCCATACTACAATTTAAACCGATTGCATCGGCTCCCCATTCTTCAAGACTTTGAGTATAAGATTCGGGGCGTGTTCCGAAGATCAGATTACCGTCATCTCGAACGGAAAGACTGGCAATCACGGGTAATTCAGGGGCTGTTTCTTTAACGGCTTCGAGTGCCAATTGGATTTCGGTTAAACTGGTAAATGTTTCGAGGATGAAAAGATCAACTCCACCTTGTTTCAATGCTTTTGCCTGCTCTATGAAGGACTCTTTAGCATCGTTTTTAAGCACAGGGCCCCAGGGTTCAATGCGTGAGCCGATGGGACCGATGGAGCCGGCTACCATTATTTGAGTTCCTGCAACTTCGCGAGCCAGCTTTGCTCCGGCAAAATTGATTTCTGCCAGTTTCTCTCCAAATCCGTGGGATGTCAGTTTCATCCGGCTTGCACCGAAAGTATTGGTCTCAATCACATCTGCCCCTGCATCAACATATGCGGAGTGAATTTCCTTTATGAGATTGGGATTTGAGAGGTTAAGTTCATCGTAGCAACGATTGATGAAAACTCCCCGTGAATAAAGCAGTGTACCGATTGCTCCGTCAAAAAGTAAAACTGAATCTTTTAATTTATCTAAAAATTGCGTCCTGGTCATTTCATTATCCTTGATTGAAATTGGGACATTCATTTTAGATCAAAGAATGGTAAATTACAAGTGTTAAAATGAATTATCGGAAAGTTGCAATTTATGTTTGAAGATTAAAATATTTACACATAAATTTACTGGGAATAAAGATGGTTTACAATTAATTTTTTCTCAATGTATCGTGAATTCAGCACGATGGGAGCGAGTGATGGGAGGGATTAATGGAACCCCGGAATTGGTTTTTCTTACGGGAGAAATGGCATTTAAGGGAGAAGTAGCAGATTGAGGGGTAAATTCTTCCCTTCCTGATGACGCATCATACATGGCCCAGGTTTTTTTCTTCTCATCGAATCCGAACCAGTAATCTGTTAATGACCACAGTGGAGAAGAATCGACTCCATTTGATTTTTCGGCTTCCTCAACTGAATTGTAATTGGTTTCTTCCGTTGTTTGCCCCAGGTAAAGGAATATAAAGTCGACGCCGTTACTTTTTAAAGCGGAATCCATTTCCTTGTATGAACCGACAGTATGGGATTCTTTTTCACCGGTAAACACAGACGGAAACATTTTCATAAATTCGATATTTCCGCTTTTTTTAACGACTCGCTGACTATTATTGGGAGAAGACATATAATCCCATTTTGACCATGTCCATTTTAGAGTCTTTGGGTCAAATTGAATTAAATAACCGTTCATATTAAATTTTACTGGAAAATGTTTCATAGTAATTCTCCTGGCTCTTAAAATGAAGCAGCTATTTTATATAATGATTGGGTATCGTGTGCCATTCCCATCATTGCACGTCCCTCAGGGCTGAATGCTTGTCGTTTGATGTAATCGAGACTTTCTAAAATGGATGCTGTTTCTGCTGATTCCCGTGAAGTAGTCTGGGATTTTCCGATTGTTTCTCTGTGCAAGTTTGAATACGTATTTACGTTTATATTTAAATGATCCGTCATTTTAGTCCTCCTGGGGCAATATCCGTTTCGCCCCATAAATCCCAAGCAAAGATAATACCAAAATTAAACAGTGGATTGATGCAGGTCATGGGAAATCCCATTATAAAGGAGGGTAATTTTTTCTGAAAATACGGAAAATCTTGCCGGTTAAATGTATTTCTGAGTGAGATTCAGTGAAGTTTTTTTTTATTTTGAAACAGAGTATTAAACGTGGTATAATGGGATATTAAACGGAGTGCCGTCGTCCTCTGTATCTATTATTGGATGATGACTTCCGGGAAAACGGTATATTAATTATATAAGGAGAAGCACAGTGAACGTGAAAAAGTTAATTTTGTCATGCATGTTTATTGTAATTAGTTTAACCATTTCCATGCCTTGTTTTGCACAGGAAACGGATGTGGAGACTTCCCAGCCGGATTCAACAACTTATGGTGATAATGTGGGAATGAACCTGAATTATACGTCTCTGATCGGAGTGGTTAAAGATGAGAAACAAGCGCCGGTCGCAAACCTGAGGATTGAAATCGAAGTTGCACCGGATAGAGAATTGAGATCAGGAATGTCTCTGACCAATGAAGCGTTGGGGGCTGCTGTTAATGCGTTAAAAGCCACTCATGGACGTGGCGTTTTTGCATCTGCCGTATCTAATGAGAACGGTGAGTATAAATTTAAAGGAATACTGGTTCCAGGCGTATATTATTTGTATGTTCGAAACGCAGCAAATTATTTCCCAACCAAAATGTTAGTTGCAGTCGATCCTTCGGTAAAAAAAGAATTCCAGGTACCGGTCTTGAATGTAACCACTCGTGAAGCACCGGTAAAAGTAATTTCCGATAAAGCTATGAAGGAGATGGATAAATCCAGGAAATTGGTTGCTAGCAATGATTTGAATGGAGCAATTAAATCTATCCAAAAAGTGATTGAAATGGAACCGGATTATGCTGAAGCCTATTATAATCTGGCTCTTTTATTTATGGATATTAAAAAACCCGAAGATGCAATTAAAGCACTGGAAAAAACCGTTCAGTTTGAAAAAGAACATGAATTGGCTTTAAAAACTCTCGGCGAACTTTATTTCTTTAAAAAAGATTATGAGAAAGCCTACAGTGCTTTTTCTCTTTATCTTCCTATTCGTGAAAAATTGGGAACTTTTACCCCTGAAGAAGTTAAAATTTACTTCCAGACCGGGAATTGTCTCAAAGCATTAAAAAGAAATGATGAAGCCACTACTTATTTTGATAAGTACATCTCAATTAAACAAAAAGTAGGACAATTGGATCAGAAAGATGCTTTAATTTGCAATGATCTTGGCTCTGCTTATTATGCAAAAAAAGAGATGAATAAAGTAATCGGTTTTTATAATCAAGCGATTCAACTGGATCCCGCTATTAATCCAGAGACATTCATGTATCTCGGTAATGCATACCTGGCTATTCGTGATGGATTAAATGCCCTTAAGAACTATAACAAATTCCTGGAACTGGCACCTAAAAGTCAATTTGCCCCCCAGGTAAAAACAATGGTTGATAAACTCAAAACGATGTATCCTGATACATCGAAATAAAGTTGTATTTAAAAAATTACGATAAATATAGAAATCAATTTATAAAAAAAAAGCGCCGGTTTCGCCGGCGCTTTTTTTATTTAGAGAGTGGAAAATAAATTATTGAAGGCTTTCCAAAATGGATTTGGCAGTAGAAGCGTCATCTCCTTCTGGTTTTAATTCAAGATACTTTTTCAAATTTTCAATAGCCTTAGCATTCATTTCCTTATTAATATAGCATAATCCGAGACGGTAATAAGCGTCGGCAAATTTGGGATCCAGTTTAACTGCGTTTTCGAATGCTTCAATGGCTTTGTCAGTATCACCGGCGTTGAATGATGTAACGCCTTCATTGTAAATATCAATAGGAGTTTTCCCACCTTTTTCCTGGGCAAGTTTCGTGTACTTTTCCATTTCAGCTTTATTCCCTAATTTTTCATAACAGGCAGCCATTAAACGGTAGACCTGAGCGTCTTCAGGTTTTAATTCCTGAGCTTTGTTCAGGGATTTAATGGATTCATTGTAGTCTGCTTTTTCAAAATACGCTACAGCAGAATAAAAATGTGCCTGGAAGATATTGGGATCGATCGAAATAGATTTAGTCAAGTGTTCCAATGCGCCATCATAATCCTTTTCATTTAATTTTGTAGCAGCCAGGTTGAATTCATTGATGGCCTGACCACGAGGATCATTTGCTGCCATTTTTTGCATTGTCTCTTCAGTTGTAGCAAGTACCATCTCTTCGTCCAGCAATAAACCGGCGGGAATTTTTACATTCTTTCTAGATGGAGTATATCCTTCTTTTTCAACCGTAATCTCCCATACATGATTCTTTAAACCGTTTAATACCAATACGCCGTTCTTTTTGGTTTTGGCAGTAATAAGTTTTGCTACAGGATCCATTGTGTCTCTGAGGGTTACGTTTGCTTCATCTATTGTTTTTCCTTTGGAATCGTTTACCACCAAACGTAATTTACCGACATCAAGGCTCCATAACAAACCTGTTCCCATATAAATTACCATTGCCACCATGGCTAACATCATTATTTTCTGCGTTGAATGTTTGAGCATGAAATTAACCTCCTTATTTGACTTTTATCATTTTATTAAGAAACATTTTTTCTTTTTCATCTGAACGTTTTAACGAAGTAAAACAAAAATAACTTCCTTTCGGGATTTCTTTTCCCAATGGAATTTCCAGTGTTATTTTTTTGGGGACATGTATATCGCTTTTCGCAAAATGAATGGAATGGGAATTGGAGTAACTCCAAATATCATCGAATGACTTGTTTTTTAATTTGAACTGGATCTGAAATTCGGCAACCATATTGTCTCCATCAGAAGCAAATGTTATTGATTCCGTTTCGATTGAAAATACAAGAATATTGGATTTTTGTTTATTTCGTTTTAATTCGAAGTTATAACCCAATTTTTTATCGAGATATTTCAATCCCATTTTAGCTTTCTGGAATGCTTCCTGAACGTCTGCAATATTGCCCAGATCTGTATATTGAATTTGATAATCACCATCGTTCCGGTTATCTACAAAAATCAGATAAAAATCGATATAATGCCAAACACTGTATGGGTTTCTAGAAAAATTATTAATGGGATTTCCACCCATGGGATAATTTTCTACGTAATTGGGAGGGCCGAGAAGAATATATGCTTTACCTCTATCGGTTAACCAGCCTTCCCTCGCTGCGGTAAATTGCTTGTTAGCGTCATCGATTCGATTAAAATACTCTTCTTTAAATTCATTTTCAGGTGTATCCGGATCCGGGTCACGTATATCCCAGAATTGTTGTATAAACTCTTCCTGTTTTTCTTCCGGGAGATTCTTATAGAATTTCTCTTCATCTTTACTAATGATATACTGGACCTTGGTTAAAAAATCCGAATTATTGGATTTCTGATTCATTTTGTTCGAGAAAAGAGTATTCGTTCCCAATACGATGATCATCAACGAAAAAACAGCGATGATTTTTACAGTGGTGTTGAAATGATTTCTTTTCATTTGGTTACCCCCTTTAACGCTTGTTTCACTTTCTCTTGTTTTGGATCAACCTTAAGCGACTGTTCCCATGCTTTTCTGGCCTCTTCGTAATTACCTAAACTAAAGTAGCACGATGCCAATGCATTAAGAACATCTGTATTCATTCCATGATAAATGATGAGACGCCTATAATATTCAGCAGCAGCCTCAAATTTTCCAAGTCTCTGACAGGCACTTCCCATTAAGAATACAAGCTGAAAATCCGGTTTCTCTTTTTCGTAAAAAGGCAATAACATTGTTTCGATTTTATCGAAACGTTCCATATCAAAATACAATCGTGCCAATGCAAGGGCGAAATCTTTTACCTGCGGCGCAAGATAATGGGCTTTTTCAATTTTAGATAAGGCAAGAGTTGTATTCTTTATATTAATATATTGTGTGCCAAGAATATAAGAATTTATAGCTTCGGAATTTATTGAAGATGTTTTTGAAAAGGTTTGAGGCCGTGAAATAGGCGAAGTGGGAGCAATGAAGAAGCGTTTCATTTTTCCAGTAATTCGGGTATTATTTTTATCCATGAGATTAACATCTACAGTATAGTAATCAGCAGGGAAATCATTTAACGGTACTTTGATAAAAAAGTCGGTTTGATCGGATGGATATTCAGAGAATTTCTTTTCTATATTTCTTGAAAAATTATTCTCACCTTTGAATTCAAGTCTGAATGATCCTGATTTTCGGAGTTCTCCAAGGTTTCCTTCAACTTGAAAAAATACACTCATTTCATCCTGGCGGCAAAATTTACTTTCAGGGTCAACTATCAATTGCCCCTGGGGCGTTGAGAAAGGAGCAGCCTGCGAAGCTGGAATAGCTTTCAAATTATATGCCAATACCGGTTCGGAAACAAAGATTTTTTCCGAAGGTTGAGGGATATTAACATCAGTTTCATAAGCGGAAAATTCTTTGGAAGACGTGTTTTTAATCATAATTGAAAGTTTATATTTACCGGGGATGATGGGGAACTGATCGGTTATTGCAAATGAACTGCTTTGTATGGTTCTGAATTGATCTTCATTTAAACGAACGTTGTATATCTTCTGAAACTGGTAAATACTATTCCCTGCAAGATCAGAGAGATTTCCATATACCTCAATATTAGAAAAATAGACATCATCATAAAGATCGACGGTAAGTTTTTTCAATTGGATGATATAATTAAATATATGGTCTCCTCCCTGATTCTTTATAATTTGGGAGAGACTCTGGCTCATTACGTAATTAATCGAATAGTCTACTTCTACGATACCTTTATATTGAAGAAATTTGCGGGCGTAAATATCTTCCACTTCCTTCTTCGGTGCTTCCTCGATATTTCTCAATAGAAAATCGGAAGACATCGATGGAACACCCGGTTGATTTTCTTCTCCGGGAATTAGAGAGATTGCTGTATCGGCAAGGAATGAGTTATATTCGTGCAATTGTTCATAGGCTTCATAAGTTTCACCTGCCTTTCCTTGGTACCCGATAAGTAGCTTTTGCGGTCCATCGGAAATAGGAGAATATAGAACCATCTCTCCTGAAATTTCTTTTGCATAAAAGATAATATTAAAAGTCGGCGGGAGTCCACCTTTGGGCTCGATCTGGTAATGCCATACTTCCAAAGGATATACAGTGGTATAAGTATCGAAACGCTGGATTGCTTGAGGCTCACCAAGAATGATATAGACTTTCCCACGATCGGTTTTCCAGCCCGGTTTGTTGAATTTTGCTCTTCCATATACTTTTTCAACATAAGCCAATCGTTTATAATGCTCATCTTTAAATTCATTTTCAGGAGTACCGGCGGTCGGATCACGATGATCCCAAAATGCTTTGATAAAAATATCCCGCTCTCGATCTGTTTGAAGTTTAAAAAATACTTCTTTTTCAGTTCGGGTAATAATATATGTCACTTCATTTAGCCATTGCTTATAACGGTCGGCAAGTTGGGGAACCGGAGTTCCTTCTCCCATGAGAAGGGATAAGGTAATGACAAAAATCAGGGAAAATACGATAATCAAATTAAATGGTTTTATGCCTGTTTTTTCTTTCATATCGAAGCTCCTCTTTTTTTCATTCTTTTTTCAAAATTTTGATTTATACCATTATATAATAATATAATGTGTTCCCATATTTTATCACAGAATTCGATCAAAGCCAATTTTTATTTTATTCGATTCAAAATATTGGTTTTCAATCCATTTTCTTGAAATTTTGCATTGGATTAAGTATAAAATATTGGATAATAAAT
>JAKAGC010000171.1 GCA_021817755.1 Acidobacteriota bacterium
CACCCGGCTTTTAAGATTCCCAGGATACTAATGATCATATCGGCAGATCGATCCATTTTTATAGCAACCAGGTCACCAGGTAATATCCCCATGTTTTGCAAATATATCATAATATTATTGGACTGAGTATCAAGTTCCTTATAAGTGATCTGCTGTTGTTGAGTAATAGAACCGACTGTGGAAACGACAGCGATATGATCCGGGTATTTTTCTGCTTGTTCCATAAACAATTCATGAGCCAACCGATCATTGGGGTATTGAGAAGGAGTATTAAAGGTATATAAGACCTCTTCCTTTTCAAGGGGCGTAATAATCTCAATCTCTGAAAGAAAACCATGAGGATTTTCGGAAACAGTTTGGATAATATTTTTAAAATAACTGATAAACCGGTGAATGGTTTCTTCTTTGAACAATCTTGTACAATATTCCCATATGAAATGAAGTGTTTCATCCGATCGATAAGCAATAAGAGTCATATCGAATTTTGCGATCTCATTTTCAAAAGGAACCGATTTGATATCTACCCCCGGTTGACCGTTAATTACCCCGGATTCCATATTTTGTAAAGCAAACATTACATCGAATAAGGGATTACGAGCGGTATCACGTTGAACCTGTACCGCTTCCAAAATATCTTCAAAAGGATACTCCTGATTTTCGAATGCATCGAGAGTGGATATTTTTATTTTCTCAAGGAAACGTACAAATGTTTCCGAATCATTAGAATTATTCCTCAACGCCAATGTATTGATAAACATCCCGATGATATTGGCCAGCTCCGGATGTCGCCTTCCTGCTACAGGTGTACCGATTATAATATCATCCTGCCTGCTTAACCGGGATAATAAGATATGAAATATTCCAAGCGAAACCATAAACAATGTCGAATTGGTTTCAAGAGCGATTTTGTCTAATTTCTGCGTTAAATCTACGCCAATGATAAAGGGAATCGATTTTCCTTCAAAACTCTGTACCACTGGCCGGGAATAATCGAGAGGTAAATTCAATACTGGGATTTCTCCTCCAAATTGTTTAATCCAGAAATCCTGCTGCCGTTGTGCCCTTGCTTGTTCTTGCTCACCGGATTGCCAATGAGCATAATCTTTATAACTAACTGTTAAAGATGATAATGCTCCGGTAGAAAGATTATCCCGGTATAATGTAAGGAATTCGTTCCGAAATATCTCCATGGATGTACCATCAGAGATAATATGATGCATATCGATCATTAAGAAACGCTGCTTATCCTTCATATGGAATATGCAGGCTCTGAATAATGGAGGAACGGATAAATCGAAAGCACGTACAAATTTCCTGATTGTTTTCTTTAAATCGCTTTCATCTTCTGCCTTTTCATGGAGTAGCGAGAAAGAAACCTGATTATGAACCTGTTGAACCGGTTGGGTATCGATGAGATGAAACGATGTTCTAAAACTCTCATGCCGTCGAATCAAAACATGAAATATCTTCTCGATCTGTTCCTGATCTACTGTTTCTCCCAATTCAAAAAGAGCCGGGAGGTTATATTGCGTACTATCTGGCTCCATATTTGCCAATACGAACAGTCTCAATTGGGCAGATGACATCTTATAATAATTCTGCTCCTGGACATGAGGAATAGCAATATAGGTTTCACGGTCGATATGCTCCAATTCACGGGATAATTCACGTATTGTAGGAGCAGTAAATAACTGTGCAAGTGACAGCTTAACATTTAGTACCGAATAAATACGAGAAATAAGAATAGTTCCCTTGAGTGAATGACCTCCTAATTCAAAGAAATTATCATCGATACCGATACTCGATTCTTCGATCCCCAAAACAGATGCCCAGATAGAAACCAATTGGTTCTGAATAGGAGTTGTGGGAGCAACATATTTCTGTTTCTGATCAATTTCTCCCGGTTCAGGTAATGCTTTTAAATCAACCTTCCCATTTGGATTCAATGGAATTCTATCGATTGCGATTAAATTGGAAGGAACCATGTAATCGGGTAAACGGTGAGATAAGTACTCCCTGATCTCCTCTTTCCACTCCGTATTCTCAGAAGGTATCCCATCTTTTAATACAAGATATGCACATAACCGCTCACCACCTTTTACTATCACAACAACAGATTTGATATTTGAATGGGAAAGCAATATGTTCTCTATTTCTCCCAATTCAATACGAAGGCCCCTGATTTTCACCTGGAAATCGATACGGCCTATATATTCAATAGTTCCATCTTCAATCCATCGGCACAAATCGCCGGTTTTGTAATATATGGTATCATTATGCAGGAGGGCTTTGTGAACAACGCCCCCCTGCACCCCCTTAAAACTTTTTGATAATTGACTTTGTATTTGTAATAATAAAATTTCATTAATATCAGAAGTTTTGTCGGGGTCCAGGGGCGGATTTTTTAAAATAAGCCCCTGGAAGGAATTAAACCTATCAGCGGTTAATTCGGGATTATTAAGATAACCGGGTGCAACACCTTCACCACCGATATACAATTCTCCAACCACTCTGACAGGAGAAAGCCGGAAATATTTATCGAAAATATACAATATATTGTTGGCAATTGGTCCGCCGATAGGTATACTCCCGATAGTTTCATAGAGCATTCCCTTGTTACGGTCAACATCCAATACAGCAGCCATAATCGTTGCTTCGGTTGGACCATACATATTATAAATACGGCAGTCCTCCCGAATTAATGGATAACTTCGCCTTACTACCTCAAATGATAATTTCTCTGCACCGATACACAAGTGCTTCAAGGTTCCCAATCGTAATTTCATTTCATAACCAGGTTCAGGTGTATTAATTAAACCCTGGTATTGAGTTGGAGTAATATGTAAAACGGTTATATGATAAGTTCTTAAATAATGAAGTACCTCTTCAGGATTCATTAATAATTCCTGGAGAGCAATACTCAAGACAGCTCCACTGGTAAGGGTAATAAAAATCTCCCAAACGGACCAATCGAAGAAATACGATAAATTCTGGAGTGCCCGATCTTCACTTCCAATTCCCATTTCACGGTAACCCCAATGAAGCAAAGGACACAGGTTATCATGCGTAATGGCAACACCTTTCGGATTCCCTGTAGAGCCGGAAGTATAAATGATATATGCAAGGGAATTATTTTGAATAGCTGCTGCCTGAACCAGTTGAGAATTTGATTTCCCTAAAAGACTATTGTCTACTATTTTTTTATTCTCCATACCCTCCATTAGCTCTGAGAGAGATGTGATTAAAAGTCTTGCCCCACTATCTTTCATCAGGTAACGGATTCGTTCTTCTGGGTTCTTCGGATTGATGGGAACATATGCACATCCTGCTTTCCAGATCGCCAGGATAGCAATATACATATCGAGACTGCGTTCAAGATTCATTGCCACCAGATCCCCTGGAATAATTCCAAGATTTGGGAGAATGTCCGCTATTTGATCAGCCTGGATATCGAGTTCACCGTATGTGATTTGATGATTGGATTCGTATAAATGCAATGCAATATGATTGGGAGTTCGTTCTACCTGTTCTTTAAATAAGATTGCAGTATTTTTTGAAGATGTATATCGAGATTCTTTAGAATTGAATGAAAATAAAATCTCTTCTTTATCAACTTTGGAGAGGGTTTCGATTTCCGAGATGTTTTGAGAATTACCTGAAAGAACAGATAATACTATCTGACGGAAATATCTTATAAACTTCCTAATCGTTTCAGGATTAAATAAACGAGTACAATATTCGACCATTAAATAAAGATCATCGGGTAATTCATTGAAATAGAAAGTTAAATCAAATTTTGAAACCTTGCTTTTATATTCTCCGAATACGGTAGTGGCATCTGAGTAACTATACTGGTGTGAGGATTCGGAGGCAGAAGTATTGGAAGCAGGTGTATTTAATACAAACATGGTATCGAATAATGGGCTACGTGCAGGATCACGGTTTACAGAGACTTTTTCAACCAGCTCTTCAAAAGGATACTCTTGATTTTCAAAAGATTTCAATATGATGTCTTTTGTTTCATTTAAAAACTGATTGAGTGATATATCTTCTTTTACTGAAATTTTTATAGGAACTGTGTTAACAAACATCCCGATAACGGTATCGAGATCAGAATGAACCCTTCCTGCTACAGGTGTTCCCATAATGACTTCCTCATCATTTCCGAGCCTGGATAATAGAATTCCATACAAAGATAGCATTAGCATATACATTGTAGTTCCATTAGTTACAGCCAGGTTCCGTAATTGGGTCAACTCCTCTTTTCCAAAGAGAATATCGATTTTATCTCCTTCAAACGATTGAACCTCGGGTCTGGGATAATCAAGAGGAAGGTTTAGCACTGGAATTTCACCGCTAAACCATTGTGTC
This sequence comes from Acidobacteriota bacterium, assembly GCA_021817755.1. GTDB lineage: Bacteria > Acidobacteriota > Aminicenantia > UBA2199 > UBA2199 > JAKAGC01. Next base: position 4,372 of record JAKAGC010000171.1, read on the forward strand.
CAGAACGATTCTTGCGATTTCAGTCTCCCTTTTACTATTTCCAATTGTTGCCATTGTGAAAAATCCTTATACTGAATTCGCAATGGTGGAAGAGTTTCTAAGCGAGAAAGTGCAGTAAATTCACTATGGAAAATATACTGCGAAACACCATCGGTAATAATATGATGCATATCGAGTAGGAGAATACGGCGGCTTGAACCTATTGAAAGTATCTCGCCTCTTAACAATGGCGCTTTTCCAAGATCAAAGGGTTTTGAGAAAGCGGCAATATACTCTTGGGCTTGGGCTTCAGTTACTTCATTTGTTTCGATTGAAAAAGAAACAACGGGGCTAATTCGTTGAATAATCTCATCTTCAACAATATCGAATGAGGTACGAAAACTTTCATGTCTTGCTATCAATCGACGAAAAATCTCTTCCATTTCCTCTTTATTATGATGGGGTTCGATTTCAAAGACATAAGGCATATTATACCCTGTCAATTCCGGTTCCATTTTTTGAAGAATATAAAGTCTCTTCTGAGCAGATGAAGAGACATAGTATTCTCTCTCTTCTACTGCTTCGATAAGATGATGAACCTGTTTTTCGGATTTCAATATCAATTCAGCCAATTCCTGGATAGTGGAATGTTTGAATAATTCAGCAAAAGCGATTTTTACATCAAATTCCTTGTGGATATCGTTTATCAATTGAATGCCAAGTAATGAATGCCCTCCCAATTCAAAGAAATTATCATAAATTCCAATATGTTTACGTCCGAATATTTTTTCCCATAATAAACAGATCCGTTTTTCGATTGGGTTTCGTGGTTCCACATAATCTACGGAAATGACAATTTCCGGTTCTGGGAGTGCCTTCCTGTTAACTTTCCCACTGGCAGTAATTGGTAATTTTTCCAGCTTCATGAATATAGCCGGGATCATGTAAGTAGGTAATTTCTCCTGTAAAAATGTTTTCAACGCTTGAGGTGTATTCACTGAATTTAAAGACTCAGATTCTTGTGTATAATAAGCACACAGAAACTTTTCACCATCTTTACCGGTACGGGCATCGACTACCACTTCCTTTAATGTTCCTTTATTAAGAAGTAATACTTCAATTTCTCCAGTCTCTATTCGAAAACCGCGTATCTTAACCTGGAAATCTTTTCGACCGGTATACTCAATATTTCCATCAGCCAACCATCTCCCAAGATCACCGGTTTTGTAATAGATGTTATTATTTTGTTGGTTTTTATGCAGGGGGGGTTTGTGAACAACGCTCCCTTGCACCCCCTTAACACTTTTTGATAATTTATCAGGTATTAGATCATCTAATAATTCATTAATATCAGAAGTTTTGTCGGGGTCCAGGGGCGGGTTTTTCAAAACGAGCCCCTGGAAGGTAAAAAATCTTTCATATGTAAGTTCAGGGTTATTGAGATATCCACGGGCGAGGCTGTTTCCGGTTACAATAAGTTCGCCGGCTACTCCTACAGGCTGCAAATGGGTACTATTTTTCCCTATAATAAATACATGATTATTATCGATTGGCTTTCCTATGGGAATACGGGTATCTGTATCCTTTACGGCACAAGACGTAGTTACAACCGTGTTCTCTGTTGGGCCATAGTTATTGTATAATGTATATGAATCGGATTTAACGGATTGGAGTTTATCACCACCTGTCAACAACGCACGAAGGGACCTGTTTTCTTGTGATTGGAACTGTTCGCATACCTGTGTAGGTAAAAATCCGATGGTAATATCGTGTTTTTCAAAAAAGAGATTCAACTGCGAAACATCGAGTTTGAGTTCCTCGGGTACAAAATAAAGAGAGGCCCCGGTTGAAAGATAAGGAAAGATTTCCCATAAGGATGCATCAAACGCTACGGATGCATACTGCGACGCATGGTCCCGGGAAGCAACTGAAAATGTACGGTTATGCCAGGAACAAAGATTCATCAGTGCAGGGTGTTCAACCATAACACCTTTGGGTTTTCCGGTTGTTCCGGAAGTGTAAATAATGTAACAGAGATTTTGGCTGTCTTCCTGGGGGCTTTTTTGAAAAACCGCCCCCTGGCCCCCTGAAAAACTTTTACTTAGTTGTGTCATTTTATCATTGTTTTCGGTTTGATCCAGTAATGACTCGATAAAGAGAGCGGCATTACTGTCTTTGAGTATATATTGGATGCGTTCAACAGGAGCCTGTGGATCGATGGGCATATACACACTATCAGCATACAGAATTCCAATTATACCAATGAGTAAGTCAATCGACCGTTCGAGTTTTATACCGATGATCGAACCGGGTATGACTCCTTTTTCTTTTAATAAATATGAGAATTGTAATGAGCGCTTATTCAATTCACTGTAAGTAATATATCGGGGCACGGCATCTTGATAATCAAGCGCGGCAACTTGATCGGGATTCTTTTCAACTTGCAGTGAAAATAAATCAATAAATGTTTTATCAGATGGATAAGGAGTCTGTGTTTGGTTAAAATCGTAAAGCAGGTGCTCTTGTTCCTGGGAAGATAGAATTGGAATATCACCGATCTTAATACTGGGATTATCGCAAATTGCAGGAAGTATATGTCTATAATATCGGGTAATGCGTTCGATGGTTTCCTCTTTAAAGAGCTCAGTACTGTACTCAAAACGGAAAAGTAGATTCCTGCCTCGGTCGATTATAGTTAAAGACAAATCAAATCGTGAAGATACAACGAAATTTAGAAAGTAATCCTTTCCGCCTTTTTCAGCGGTATCACCTTTATAATTACGTTCATCGAGTACATTAAATGCGATATCAAACAAAGGATTTTGTCCAACTTCACGTTTAAGGGATAGATGATTAACTAGCTCCTCAAATGGATACTCCTGGTTTTCGATGGCATCGAGTGTATTTCGTTTCATATCTTCCAGGACAACATCAAACGGCATATCACCGGTTATCTGGGTTCTGAGTGGAAGGGTATTGACAAACATACCGGCAGCACTATCGAGAGAGGCATGCTTCCTGGCAGAAAGTGGCGTACCGACAATAATATCCTCCTGACCACTCTAGCGTGACAACAGGAGATTAAAGGCGCTGAGAAGAATCATAAAAAGGGTCGATCCGGTATCATTTTTCAAGCGGTCCAGTCTTTCTGCTATTTCCAGCGGCAGAGTGATTTTGCAGGTATTTCCCTCGAAACTCTGGAGCGGAGGACGGCTGTAATCATACGGAAGATTCAGCGCCGGAATCTCTCCTGAAAGGGTTTTCAACCAGAAATCTTTCTGCTTTTCGATTGTACCGTCGCGCAGAAGCTGGTTCTGCCAGACCGCGTAGTCTTTATACTGAATCCTGAGATCCGGCAGCCGCAGATTTTGATAGAGCGCC
>JAKAGC010000172.1 GCA_021817755.1 Acidobacteriota bacterium
GATCTACTCAAAAGATGTTTTTTCCGTTTGTGGGGCAGCCACCGTTTTTTCGCGGCAAGCTTTGGAGAAGCTTCAATTAAATAATCAGTATTATGACGAAGATTTTTTTATGTTTTGGGAAGATTTCGATATCGGATGGAGAGCTCAATTGCTCGGTATTCACGTACATTTTTCACCTCTTCCTGTCGTCTATCATTATCGAAGCGGTACTCTGGAAAAGGGTTTTATATCACGCTTCTCATTGGCACTCGCCCGTCCTTCAAACATTAAATATCATCTCGTAAAAAATCGCTTTCTTACCCTAATTAAGAATTTTCGATTTTCAAGAAATATCTTATCCATCCCATTTATTATTTTTAAGGATATAATCTGGGTATCACTGTTGACTTTCAGTTCCCCAAAAATTATAATACCCCTTATGAAATCCGGCAGATATATAAAACGTGCCCTGGAAAAGAGGAAACTAATCCGGGAACGGCAACTTCGGAAATAATGTAAGGGTGAAATTATGAACATACTGATATTGGTGCTATCCTTTGTACTATCATTACTATTATCCATCTACGGAACTCCCGTAACCCGGAAAGTGGCACAACGTTACCAGTTAATGGATTTCCCGGACGGAAAACTTAAAATCCAAAAGGAACCCGTGGCTTACATGGGCGGGGTGATAATCTATTTTTCGTTTATTTCTCCCGTCAGTTTGATGTTTCAATTTAATAAGGAACTATTGGGAATTCTTTTCGCAGCTTCTATTTTATTGGTGGTCGGTTTATTCGATGATTTAAAAGCATTAACTCCCGGGATTAAATTCCTGTTCCAGGTCGTTGCGACTTATATCCTTATAAAGAGTGGGATTTATATTAACCTCGTAGTTTTACCACCTTGGCTCAATTCCATTCTTTCTTTTTTGTGGATTCTCGGTATAATCAATGCTTTCAATATTATCGATATTATGGATGGACTTGCTGCTTCCGTAGGAGCGTTGACATCTCTCGTAATTTTTGTAATATCGCTTTATAATCAGAATTTTTTGATTTCTATTCTTTCATTAAGTCTTGCAGCCGCTTTACTCGGTTTTTTAAAATTCAATTGGGAACCCGCAAAGATATATATGGGAGACGCTGGAAGTATGTTCCTCGGTTTGGTGATAGGTGCACTCGTTATTATGGGAGATTATAGTAAATATAATGATCTTGGTTTTGTTTCAGGATTAATGATCTTGGCTTTTCCCATTTTTGATACAGTTTACGTAATCGTGCTCCGGTTGATGAAAAAGAAAAACCCCTTTTTCGGAAGCCCTGATCACCTCGTACTTCGTTTAAAGAAAAAATACGGTTTATCTGCTGCCCGGACAGTTTCCATTGTAATTGCTATTCAATTGTTTCTTTTAAGCATGGTTATCCTTAATTTCTATACCACACCTATCGTTACCATTGTTTCTTCCGCAGTAATTGTACTCTTTTTTCTTATTTTAGGCGCTGTGATGTCCAGGGTTAAAATGGATTGAGTTCTTCTATGAATATACCCGAGTTCAAAACCCTAATTATTGGCGCAGGCGTATCGGGGATGACCATTGCGCATGGCCTTTATGGTGAAGATAATCTTGTTCTTTTTGAAAAGGAAGATCATGCAGGTGGATTGTCAACCATGTATAAATCCAGCAATTACAAATTCGATTATGCAGGTCATTATTTTCATTTTCAAGCCAATACACGCATAAAACCTTTTCTTGAGCAATTTGCTTCCTTTCGGTCTTTCAAACGTAAAAGCCGTACATTTCTACTTGGAAAATATATTCCTTTCCCCATTCAGTTTCATCTTTCCCATCTTCCTGCATCGATAAAAAACAGAATTTTTGAGGAGATGAAAGAAGAGAAAAAAGAAATAAAGGAATTTGAAAACTTGAATGATTTTTTACTCTTCCATTTTGGAGAAACCTTATATCATCTTTTTTTCAAACCCTTCCAGGAGAAATATTACCTCCTGGGACTCCAAGAACTCGCAGCCAATATGGATAAAGGAAGTATCCCTGTCCCCGATCGAAACCAGGTAGTGGAAGGGATGAAAGGTAAAATTTTTACAGGTGCCGGTTATAATGCCACTATATATTATCCCAGAGGTGGCTTAGATAGCTTTATTAATAAAATGGCTTCTCCGTTGAATGATATCATTCATTACAATGAAGAGGTAATGGCAATTGATTCAGTTAAGAAAGAAGTCATTACATCAAAAGGAATTTATAAATATGAGCGCTTGATTTCAACCATGCCTTTAAATCACTTGTTACGGATATTGACCCCTTGTGATAAGTTTCCCTCCCCCCAAGAATTGCAATATCGTTCCACTCTTCTTGTAAATGTCGTATTGGAACGCAAACGGAGGCGGTTTCATTGGGCATATCTTGCGGAATCGGAATTTCCTTTTTATAGGGTTGGGATATATGCCGCTCATTCTTTACCTTCTTGTTACCTCGAAAGGAATATATTACCCGGAAGTAAGTTTAATGCTGATGAATTGAAACAGGAAGTAGAATTTACTTTAGGGAAGTTGGGATTAATCGTTAAAGCCAGTGAAATAAAACATCTGGATGCCAAAATAATCCCAGTTTCATATGTCGTTTTTGATAAGAAATGGAGGCAGATTGTGCCCTCTTGTCTTGAAAAACTCAAAGAATTAGATATATATTCCATTGGTCGATATGGAACATGGAATTACTCATCCATGGGAAATGATATTCACGATGCGTTTCATTTAATAGAAAGATTTCGGGGAAAATCACCCCTATAAAAAAAAGGAACCGGCCTGCAAAGAACCGGTTCCTGGGTGTTCGCTTGGTGAAGAAGATTTTAATGCGTTTTACATAGATTCTTCCATTTTACATTTATGTATGTATAAGTCGGTTAATCTTTTTTTCTTTTGGAAAAAGAGGCACCACCCGATGAAGAGGAGGAACCTGAATTTCCCGAATGGGATCTGAACGATGAACCCCCACCACTGAAAGGAGAGCTATGAAAAGAAGACCCGCTATCCCTTCGAGTCGGAGCCGTAAATCCACGGTTGGAATCGCTAAATGATCTGCTTCCCGATTCCCTCGAACGATTCTCCGATGAAGAATTACTGAAAGAACGCGGAGTGGTTTCAAATTCTCTAACACTACGTCTTGGAGTTTCGGAAGAGAAAGAACGGAAAGATGATCTGTTTTCATCCGACCCTCGCGATGAATAACGCGAAGAATAACGGGAAGACGAATCATCCGAAAGTGAATTGTTCGACCCGTAACTTCTCGATGAACGATAAGATGGAGTTTCAACTTTTTCAGATGAAGAACTATTGTATCTGTAACGGCTGTTAGATTCGTTAGAGTTCCGATCGGAAGGAGAATAGTTCGAAGAAAAAGAGGGATAACCTTCCCCATCTTTCTTTTTTTTCCTTGCTATACCCGAACCCTCGCTCTCTGAGGAAGATTTCCCACGATCTCTTATCGTCGTCTTTGATGAATCCGTGTTACCCGAATCATTTTGATTCTTCGGTTGTGGATGATACCGGAAAGGAGAATCCGAAGTAGATTTACTTTCACCTTTTTCTTTCTTTCCCGAATTGGAATCAGTGGAATTATCCGAATCGGTTTTGCTTTTCCCAGGCAGTGGACGATACCGGATTGGGGAGTCGTTTGTGGATTTTTCAGTATCATTCGTATTCGCTTTATCCAGAGTAGATGAACCCGTATTATCCGAATCATTTCTATTTCTGGGCTGCGGTTTATACCTGATTGGAGAGTCCATTGTGGATTTCCCAGTATCATTCGATTTGTCGTTATTGTTATCGATATTGTCTGAATTTCTGTTAATACGTGTCGAGCGGTAAATTTTCATACCCGAATTATCTGTGTTGTCTTTCGAATCATTGTTTCTGGAATCGAAAGTTCTTTCTCTATCTCTGATCGTATCGGTTCTTCGTTTTGCTGCATCTTCTGCCGAGTATTTAAAAACCGCGGATTTTCGGTCAACCGTTCTGGTAGGTAAATCATTCGTATTTCCATTCGTACGGGATTTGAATTTATTATTTACCAGGATAGAATTTTCTTTATAAACCACAGTCCTGCCCTTGGCATTTACATAATTTACCTTTGAGATTTCCGGTCTATTATTGGGGCCTCTGCCTCTGTAGATGATGCTCTTCCCTGAATAATTATCTCCAGGTCTGTCTTTAATAATCATATTCTTGATTAATGGGGCAGTAAGGTGGTTCTTTTTGATGATGATTGTGGATCTGGAATGAATAGGGAACCCATGGCGATGGTAATCGTAGTGGTGGTCCCATCTGTTGTTTATAATAATGATGGGCCGGTTGTACCAACTCAAAGGACTCCAGCAATAATAATCATTATCCCAGCTCCAGGATACCCAGGCCGGTGACCAACGGTAACCCGGAATCCAGTACCAACCCGAATATGAATCCCATCCCCATCTACCATAGTGATGAGTGAAATATCCCCATGAATCGTAGGATGTCCATACATAACCGTAATACGGTGTCCATACCCAACGGCCATTACTATACGGACTCCAATCATGAGGTGTAGTATAAGGAATCCAGATATAGGAGCTATAGGAACTGTTATATTTCCAGCGTCCGGACCGCGATAATTCATATTCATAGTCTTCATATCCGCTGTCCATGTACTGGGAATTACCATAACGAGCATAGCCCGTTGTTTTTTCCCTGTCTCTACTCCACAAATCGAAATCATCATTTTCAGAAGCATTAAAATAGAAGGGGCGTTCTTTTACCTGTCCGTTATTCATAACGATTTTCTGGTTTTCTCTGACATTTCGGCTGTTGTCGTCACCTGCTACTTCGGCCACACCATTAATAACATATACTTCCGTGCGTCCCGCTTCATTTACATTAATTCGATACACACCTTTATCCAGTAAAAAGACACCACAATCAGGAGTTTGAATTTCTATATCTCTTTCATAATCGATACTTTCTACATCCAGGTAGATACCACCTTGGATAATACGCAGTGTCATATCGGTTTTACGCAGTTCGGGAACTTTATCGAATACCACTTCCGTATCGTTATCCAGGCGCAAATAGTTTAAACGGCCCATATAAATTTCCAGTCTTCCATCTGTTGTTCCTGCCGTATCTTTTTCAAATATCGGGAGATTAATCGTACCTTCTTCATTTCCTTCATCATAGTTACGCTTCACATACGTTTCTCCCTCTGTGTATTTAATTCTTAGGACTTTTGCATTTTCATAATATTGAGGATTATCTTCCTCTGTATCGTCCGTGTAGGAGAATGTCAGTGGAGCCAACATTGCCAACATTATCATAAAAATAATCGCTTTTTTCATTTTCGACCTCCTGGTACTATGATGCATATTTATTTCCATTTTTTCAACCCCAAAACGTCCTTTTTTTATTACATTTTTATTTTAATGCGACACATTTTTTTTAATAGTGCAATTCTATTTGAGGAAACTTTGAACGATGAACGGATGTTATTGGGAGGAGAATAATGGAGATGATAAAAAAAAGGAGGCATTGAATTCACTGCCTCCTCGAAATGCCCTTACAAGGTTTTATGATTATTAATCGAATTATTCACAAACAGAATCGAAGGGTTATATGGAGTCGGACATAATATATTCTTTATTTTTAAAGATTATCGCAGCTCCAACAACACCGATAATTATAATTAATGATAAAACTAAGATTGTCTCAAATGTTGAAGATGGCTCTTGTTGTGCCATGAGAAATTGGAGAATCGATTTTTTTTCAGCAACCGCATCTTTCGGCAACAATGATTTGATCCAATGCATTATCGTGAACTTCTGGGTAATCCCCGGAAGATAGTGTACAAAACTTTCCCAGGAAAAAATATATAAAAATCCCAATACAACAAACTTCTTCATAATCGCCCCGATAAATGTAAAGAATGCCATATATGCCAATATTGCAGCAATTAGGGCACCTCCGAGCACGAAGAACTCTTTTGTATAAGTGATACTTCCCAGGTGGTTTATGTTTATCGTAAAGAACGAAACAATCAATCCTGTCAGGATTATACCAATGGCAATCAGGCTATAAGCAATGTACTTCCCTGTTACCACCGACTCGCGGGGAATAGGTGCTGTTGTCAGGAATACCAGTGTTTTATTATCCACCTCTTCATTTATCGTCATCGCCCCATATAAAAGCGCAAGAATTGGCGCCATTACCTGGATGTATATTGTAAACATCACTTTGGAAAATATCTCCGATGCTGTTACTCCCGAATACGGGCTCGATATCTCATAAATTTTGGTAATTATAAGAATCGCTACAGGTATCGCACTTAATGCCAGGAAAATCTTTAACCGTTTTGCTTTCAATTCCTGTTTGACAAAGAAAGAAAAAATCAATCGAAATGCTTTTGTAAAATTCATGGTGCGCTCCTATTTCCCTACCAGATAATCGAATACTGCCTGGAGATTATCATCAGGTGATGTAATTTCAGTGACTTCGATATCATGATCCACAATGATCCGGTTTAATAAATCGAAGAATAAGTCACGTTTACGCGTATTGAAAACGACTTTTTTCCCGTTTTCATCGAATTGAATATTGGTTATATAATCGTTTTCTAATAGAATTCCCGCAAGCTTCCTTGGGTCCGTGCAGGATACCGAAATCATATGTGGATGAGAATCCAGAAGACCTCTGATATAGTGTATATCACCCTGGGCAAAAACCTTTCCCTGGTGGATGAGGATAATATCATCCGTCATCTCTTCAATTTCCGGCAGAACATGAGAAGAAACGATCACTGTTTTTCCTGCTTTGCCATAATCTTTTATCAACTGGATAATCCGCATGCGCCACAAGGGATCGATACCCCGGAGAGGTTCGTCCAGCAAAAGAATATCAGGTTCGTTCACAATCGATACCGCCAGTTTTAATCGTTGGCGCATACCCAGACTGTATTCCCGTATATATTTATCTTTGCTATCCAGCAATCCCACTCTATCAATAGCCTGGGTGGTTTTCTTTATAGCCGTACCAAGATCATACCCATTTAATTGCGCACGGAAGTAAACCTGCTCCCATCCTGTATTTCCTTTGTAATAACATTCATGCTCAGGACAATATCCGATTTTTGCAAAAAGTGGGAAATTGGCGAAAATAGGTTCACCATTAATAGTTATGGTCCCAAGATTCGGTTTCAATTGGCCACAAACCAATTTCATAAAAGTCGATTTCCCGGCACCATTCGGACCCAGTAACCCCTTTATCCCAGGTTCTATTCCCAGGGATATTTCGCTCACACCAAGTACATTTCCATACCACCTGGACAGATTTTCAGTTTTAATTACCGCTTTCAAGTTGCGCCTCCAATTTTCCTATTCTTCGATATAATAAAAGCATCGATCCAAGGATAATCAATACTACTTCCAATACGCTAATCCATGCAGGAAACGAAAATTCCGGTTTTCCTCCCAGTAAAAATGTTCCCATTTGCTGGATTGTTCCGAAAAAATTGAGTAGCTCGAAATAGGAATTCCGAAAAACATCTCTCAAGATTTCCGCCACAGCCGGAGAAGTGAAAAAGAATAAGATCATAATTATTTTCACATACCTCGAATTACTACTCATCGACGAAATAACCAGTGTGACCGATGCGATGAATAGTGATGTCAATACCGGTACGATCAACAATCCGCCCACTAAAA
>JAKAGC010000173.1 GCA_021817755.1 Acidobacteriota bacterium
CTATTTCGGAACCGATCAATCTCAGGTTCAGAGGTATATTACAGCAAGTTCCATCACTCATAGCCGGATCGGCGTATTGGCAAACGCCTTGGTGAAAATTCCCATGCAATTCTTTATATTACTGTTAGGTGCACTTGTTTTTGTTTTCTACCAGTTTACCCCTCCTCCATTATTTTTTAACTCTGTAGAAAGTCAGGCCGTTAAGAATGGAAGGTTCGGTTATTCATATACAATTCTTGAAAAAGAATTCAAAAATGCATCTTTAGAAAAATCCCGTTTAGCCAAAGAACTTGTAGAAGCAAGACACAATCGAAACAGACAACAGATTCAGGTTATCTCTGAAAAACTAAATTCAAGTCAAGTACAGTTAAAAGGAATTAAAGAAAAAGCAGTGAATCTTATACGCCTTCATTCACAGAATAAAGATATAACCGATACCAATTATATATTTTTATCTTTTGTACTCAAATATATCCCTATAGGATTACTCGGACTTATTATTGCTGCTATTGTTGCCGCTTCCATGTCTTCTACCGCTTCAGAAATAAATGCTCTTGCCTCTACTACCATTGTCGATATTTATAAACGAATGTTGAAGAAGCAGGCAAACGATAAACATTACCTTTTTATGTCCAGGTTCGCCACCCTCTGTTGGGGAATCTTTGCCATCCTGTTTGCTATGTTTGCTAATAGGCTCGGAACTCTTGTGGAGGCAGTCAATATCCTCGGCTCATTATTCTATGGAACCATTTTGGGAATATTTGTTGTTGCATTTTTTATGAAATTTATAAAAGGTGGAGCTCCGTTTTATGCAGGAATCGTTGCAGAAGTAGTCGTTTTTTATTGTTATAAATATACCAGTATCTCCTTTTTATGGTACAATGTCATCGGATGCTTGATGGTCGTGATTTTATCTATCCCTTTCTATTATCTACTTAATGGATTTAAAATTCGATTTAATAAATTATAAATAAAAGACCCTGGAAATTCCAACCAAAGTCGAAATTTCCAGGCATCTTTTACATTAGAAGAAGATATACCTATTTATTTCTTGCCAGTTTACGGCTCACAAAAGTTAGTCCCGCTCCAACAAGAAGTAATGCGATAATAATAAAATAAGTCAGATTATTATTCCCCGTTATATCCTTAATCCTACCGTTCATCCAGGACATAATCAAACCGGCAGCTCCCCATGCAGTAAAAACAAGTCCGTAATTCAGACCAAAGTTTTTCAATCCGAAAAAGTCTTTCATTGCGGATGGGAAAAGAGCAAGATTGGAACCATAATTTCCACCGATAAGTATAATCAGAGTGATTACCGGTAACCAGCCACCACCACCTTTAACCAGGTATAAGACAAAAAGCGCAGTAGCCTGCAATGTCATCGTAATAAACAAAGTCCATTGTCGTCCGATTTTATCAGAAACCCATCCAGCAAGGATACGCCCTGAAGCATTACCAATAGCCATCACTACTACTGCCAGGAACGCTAATTCCCCCAGCGATTTCTTTCCAAGGTCCTGTGCGATGCTGATAAACGTCAGTCCCGCTGCACTTCCAGCAAAAAACATAATCCAGAGCACATAAAATTGAGAAGTTTTAATGATTTCTTTCCAATTCATGTCAGCCGAGCTTTTGGAAGCAGATGTCTGAGCTTTCGATACTGTTGCATCTTTTTCAGCCGGAGGTGGGTTTTGGAGAAATTGGGCAAGAAGAGTCACTATTATTAAGAACCCTATCCCAAATGTGATCATCGTTTGAGAAACACCTTTTTCTATAGTCCCATCTCCAAGAGTCACTCCATAGCTATTAAGAAGTTTTGTAGCAAGCGGTGCAATATAAACTGAAGCGATACCAAAACCCGAAACAACTATACCCGCGATTAAACCCGTTTTTTGCGGAGGAAACCATTTAACTGCCGGAGGAGTAGTTGAAGCATAACCAAAACCGATCCCTAATCCTGCCAGTATTCCGAAACCCACCACAAAACCCGTAATGCTTGATCCCGAAATCCCTGCCATTATACAACCCAACCCCGTTAATATTCCTCCAAGAGTAGCCACCCAGCGAGGACCAATTTTATCCTGCAACTTTCCTGCCGGAATCATAGCCACCGAAAAGAAAATACAAGCAAGAGCATAAGGCAATGCTTTATCAGCATTAGTCCAACCCCATGAATCCGGGATGCCCCCTTTTATAACACTCCATGTGTAAAGAATACCCAGAGCCAGGTTAATACCTGTCCCAGAAAATGTCACAATCCAACCTCGATTTGATTCTCCAAAATTCATTTTCACTCCATTTCGTTTTATATTTTTGCAGTTTAATTCAATGTAATGAGAGTAAATGGGGTTATCCGATTATCGATGAAATAAACCGGAAATCAAATTATACCACAGATTAATTCCATAGTGAAGATTGAACCCCCAAACTTTTTCGATAAATATTAATTTACTCTCAAATATTTTATTTTTTTTTCAAGGTTTTCCACTCGTTTTGTCGTGCGGAACAGTATATTTTTAGGCCTTCCCGGGAGAATATCCATGTAATTCTCAGAAAATGAACCCAGTTCATCATCTGTGTATAAATACAAATTTTTTATCAGATCCTCTGAATTAATACAGATTGAATAACCTTCATCTACTGGAATTATCCCCATTACCATTTGCGCTTTAGGTAGTTTCATGTATTTTGGAGAAACAAAATAAAAATAATTTTCCCCCATTAAATCATCACCCATTGAAAAAAGTTGTGCTACCATAAGACAATTCGATTTTATATTTTTTTTTCGATTTTCAAATAATTTTTTAACCCCTATCTCATAATATACCCTTGAACTAAAAGCCCCAATCGTGACAGGCATATTTATTTCGAACATCTTGTTTCCATTAAAATCCATCAATTCCAATTTTAATTTTCCGTTGATCTCCTGATTTTTATCATTAACCACATGGATTTTTAGCACCTCATTTTCGTTTGTAATTGAAATAAGAATCGCCGCGAAAGATCTTTTTACCACATAGTGCAGTGCTTTTGGAGTCAAGAAATAATCCAGTCCCGACCAGGAAGCAACAGGCCAGCAATCGTTGAATTGCCAATAGAGGCTCCCCATGCAATACGGCATATTCCTCCGGTGTGCTTCAATAGCCTGCCTAATTCCTTCTCCTTGAAGAACCTGGCTCAGATAAATAAATTCATCAAATTTTTTTGGAACATTATAATCCCGACTCATGTAAGTGCGAATTAGCTTATTTCCCCGAGGGTGCCGTTGATGTCCTTTCATCACATCCGAATCAATATCCCGGTCTTCCTCTCGAGTATAACTTTCTATTGTCTTAAATGAAGGAAATGATTGAAATCCGTACTCGCTCATAAAGCGTGGGATGCAATTATTATAATTCTCGAACCTTTCTTCTCCATGCCACACTCCCCAATAATGTCTGTCTCCCGAGTTTCGGTTATTTTTAGCCACTCCATCTTCCCCCGGTTTTCTCCCATATTCCCATTCAGCCATAGGTGATGATGGCCAGTAAGGTACTTCATTATTGTATGTTTTAACCACTTTATATAAAATATCATGAAAAAGTTTATCGTAATCTCCCCAAATTTTTTCAGCCAGTTTATTATCTTTTTTTTCGTACCACTCTTTATATCCCCACTCATACCAAGCCGTATAGATTTCATTGTTTCCACACCACAACGCCAAACAAGGATGATTACGCAGCCGTTTCACATTGTCTATCGCTTCCTTTTCTACATTTTGAATAAATTTGTCATCCCCAGGATATAATGAACAGGCGAACATGAAATCCTGCCAAACCAGTATCCCATATTTATCGCATAGATCATAGAAATAACTGTCTTCGTATACTCCTCCTCCCCAGACTCGAAGCATATTGAAATTCCCATCCACAGCCAGTTTGATTAATTTTTCGTATTTTTCAGCAGTTACCCTATTCAAGAATACATCCGAAGGGATATAATTCGCTCCTTTTGCAAATAGCTTTTTACCATTCAATTCAAAATAAAAAGTTTCTCCTTTTTCATCCTTGTTACGAATCAGCCTGATCGTACGAATACCATAATTTAAAGAGGTTCTATCCTCTATCCCATCCCCTGAAACAATCGCATCTATTTTATATCGATAAGATTCTCCCATACCCACAGCCCACCACAGCTTCGGATTATCAATATTGAAAGGAAGTTCCACTTCATTCAACCCTTTTTTCAGAATTACCCTTTTTTCAATTTTCAGTATATCATTTATAATTAAATTTAGACCAACTTCCCCATCATAAGTCGATTCTATTTCAAATTTTCCCTTCAGCCAGGCATTCGAATGGCTCTCTGTTGTATCCAGCTTTTTTAATTCTATCGAAAAATCGCGAATACAATATCCGTTCCATGCATGAAGAAAAACCCCTCGCCAGATTCCTGAGGTCACAAAGCGAGGTCCCCAGTCCCAGCCATAATGATACGGTGCTTTTCGAGTAAAAACGCTCACTTTTTTATCTTCCATCCCGCCCATTTCAGAATTATCATTAATAGCCGGTAATTCGTAACCGTTTTCAGTTCGTTTATCCAGCCCCAGACGAATAGGTGAGAAGAATTTAATATATAAATGGTTATCTCCTTCTTTTAGAAATTGTTTACATTCCTTTCTCCATTCCCTGAACATATTATCACTCGAAATAATCAGGTGATCATTTACATAAACATCCCCATATGTATCCAGACCCTCGAAGAGAAGTTCGATCCTCTCATGTCTCAACATATCTTTATCCACCACAAAAGTCGTTTTGTATTCCCATTCTTCTTTATCGATCCATTGAAGGTTTTTTTCATTCGTTCCATAAAATGGGTCTTCGATTTTCTTATTGGCCAGTAAATCCGTATGAACGCATCCCGGAACAACCGCAGGCATCCATTCATTTTTCCCCACCCGATTAAACAGCCAATGATCGTTTAACAGTAATTTCAAAGGTTTCTCCTGTTTCGGAAGCAAATAAAAAACAATAAATACTCCTATCCCTATTATAATAGGGATAAGTATGAAAAGAAAGAGAGAAATTCGATTTCGGTGCATTTATTATTGTACCAAATCCATCTTTAGAAGTAAATCGAATCAATACACACTTCATTCCCGGTGCAATAGCCCCTGAATTAAGCAGTACCGCATTTGGAATCATATTTTAGAAAAGTAATTATGATTGGAAATCGCTTTTAATAATTGCTCTTGATTTAAGTATATGCTTTACCCTTTCTCCATCTTCCACAGTAAAACCGATTTCCACCCATTTATGCTTAATTTTAAGAAAAAAAATCCGGTCACGCTTATAGCGTTTGAAATCTTTCGGATACCATCTATTCAGCTTTCCCGATCCGTGAAAACGCCATTTCCCTGTTAAAATAGTCGGTTTCTTTACTTCGATGTATTCAATGTCTGACAATTGAACTGTTTTCGGCTTTAATGACGGGTAGTAATAATTTAAAAATGTAATCTCTGTTTCTGTAATAATTACCAGGCTGTCCTTGTAAATAGGCTCTGCATTCATTTTCGTTCCAACCGAATCCAATCGTTTCACATAACAATAGTATGAATATATGTACCATATCCGGACCCATGAAGTCAATTCCCATTGAAATATTTTTCCCCCAAAAAATATATTTTGACTTTCCGTTATACAGATGATACAATTCGATTCTAAAAATTAATAAAAATCAAAATCGATTGAATGGATCGTTTCAAATATCCAGAAAAAGATGATACAGGCACTCGATCGCTGGTTTGGAGGAATTTAATGGTAGAACGAACAGTATTGGATTCAGGGCTTGTAATAATCAGTGAGTATTTGCCCACATTCCCTTCTTTCGATTTAAGTTATACACTTCGTGGTGGTTCCCGGCAGGAAACCCCTGAAACAAATGGAATTTATCATATAATAGAACATATGATTTTCAAAGGCACACAGAAATACAATTTAAGAGATATTGCAGATATATCCGACCGATTGGGTGGGAAGTTAAACGCATACACCGGAAAAGAAACAACTCAATTTTACATTAAAGCCGTAGATGAATACCTCGATGAATCCTTTGATCTTTTAACACAAATGGTAATGAATTCAATTTTCCCACAGGATGAATTTATTAAAGAGAAAAATGTAGCCCTTCAGGAGATTCTTGAAGCCAATGATAATCCCGATACCAATGCATTTGAAACATTTTACGAAAGAGTATTTGAAGGCAATGGTTTAGCATATCCTGTAGGGGGGAAAGTCGAAAGTGTTTCTAATTTCACACGGGAGAGTGTTTATGATTTTTATAAAAAGACATACACCCCCGATAATTTAATACTTGCATCTGTAGGGAAAGTTCCACATAAGGAATTAGTAAGTCTTGCAGAAAGTATATTTAAAGATTATCCATCCCGGAAGCCCAGCGATTTTAAATTTCAGATACCTTCTATCAAGCATGAGACTTTTTTTAAGACGAATGATTCCCTTGCCCAGGTATATGTTATTACCGGTTTTGATGGATTATCCATTGTATCTCCTGATCGACATCAATATATGATACTCAATGATGTATTGGGAGCTGGAATGAGTTCCAGGTTATTTCAGAGGATCAGGGAAGAGCGTGGGCTTTCATATACAGTAAGTTCTTTTACCGATGCCTATATGGATTGTGGAATACACATGACATATTCTATAGTAGAGCCTGATAGGGTAGGAGAGTATCTCCAGGTTGTAACAGATGAGATAACAACGTTTAAGCGAGAAGGTATAACCCAGGAAGAGTTGAAGCGTGCCAGGGATTCCATTAAATCTTCCATTATATTAGGATTTGAGAGTCGTTCCTCCAAAATGAGATTTAATGTGAATAATGAGCTTTTTTTAAAGCAGGATTTAACCCCTGAGTCCATAATTGAAAGTATTAATAAGACAACCATAGATGACATATATCATTTATCAAATCGTTATCTTGATTTGAAGAACATGTCCGTATTTAAATATGGGAACACCCAGGGTTAACAATTTTTCAAAAACTTCTGTTCAAATAATTGTTTAGACTATTCTGCTACATCAATAAACAAATAATTGGAATTCCATTGCTTTAAATAATGGATGAAGACCATAGAAGCCATCTGCGTAAGTTTTCAATTAAAATGCTGGAAGCAATCAGAGAGAAAAGGAATAGGATAGTTTAAAATTCAATGTCAATTAACACGATAAAGGAAAGAGTAAGAATTCATTTAAGGGATTTATTTTGGAATTAAAAAAAATGTAATTAAACAATCAGCAAAAAAAGCAGCCCCCTAGTTTTTGTGCATATTGGATTTTCTAGTGAGGAAAGATTGAAATTGTAGTATTTAAACGTGTTTTAGAAATAATATAAATATTTTGCACTAAAGCCTTAAAATATTATTGAAAACCGAATTGAGTTGTTCGGTTCTACTTCATTCTGAAATTTATCTGTATTTTATCTGTGTAAATCAAGATTTAGGATTTACTTTTAAGCCCATATCTAATATCATTACCAGTTATTTCTTATATGTTTGACGAGAGTAACGATATTATTTTAGAGGTTAAGTGAATAAATATGCTATTGTTAAATTGGGATATCATAATAATTGGAAAAAATCCTGTAGAAAATGTATGGATAATGGGTTTTGATATTTCCAATTGTTAGATAGTCTTAGCATGAAT
>JAKAGC010000174.1 GCA_021817755.1 Acidobacteriota bacterium
TCCGTTACCGTAAATTGCTACGAAAAGAGCTTCTCGAAGAAGCGATTAACCACATCATAAAACGGCATGATGCATTACGGGTGCGTTTTGTGGAATCTCCTTTTGAACCATTTCCGCTTCAATATATTTCCCAACATACTCGCTATTCCCTTGAAAGCAAGGATTTCAGTAAAGTAGACATCAATGAAAAACAAACCTCATTACAGCAGTGGATAGAAGAGAATTCACAACAGCCGTTTACATTTACCAATTCGCCATTGATCTATTTTGCATATCTGAAGTATGACAACGAGGAATCGGGTTATTATATGAAGGTGCATCATATTATCGTAGACGGCTGGTCAGCTTACATGCTGTTCGAGGAAATCGATGATATTTATAAAAAGCTGGAAGAAGATACCAATATTGAAATCAACGGGGTGCCATCATATACTTCATATCTCGATGAAGAGCGCTCTTATCTTGCCTCAAGGCTTGCTTTACGGGACAAAGAATTCTGGTTAAATGATCTTGTTCCGCTTCCTGACCCGGTTAATCTCTCTTCAAAAACTCCTCAAATGGGTCAGATCAAAGGAAACGTATTTAAATCCATTGTTCCTCATTCTTTAAGGACACAGATTAATCAATTCTGCCTGGACCGGAAGACATCGATTTATAAATTATTGTTCGGGGCATTGGCAGTTTATCTTTATCGAATATATAATCTGGAAGATGTCGTAATAGGAAGTGCTTCTCATAACCGTACTACTGAACAGAGACGAGAGACTGTGGGAATGTATGTCAGTACGATTCCAATCCGTATCCGAACAGCACCGAATATGGTTTTCACAGAATTGATCGATAATGTAGGACTGCAAATTAACCGGATTATAAAAAATCACCAGGAATACCCTTTTGATCTTTTAATGGAAGAAATTCGCCAAAAAACAGGACTGGATCCCAATTATTTATTGAATATAACTCTGGTTGGTCACGGTGATCTAAAAGAAGGTGAATATCAAATGGATCATCATTTCGCAGGTTATGATCCGACTCATCTGACAATTCATGTCAACAATAAAATCGATCACGACCTCCTGGAACTGGAATGGGTATACCAGGAAGCGTTATTCACTCTTCCGCAAATCGAACAAATTAAGGAAGGACTCTTTACCATTATTGAAAATGCCCTTCTTGAACCAAAACAGCTTTTATCGGGAATTGAACTTGTTTCCACTGATACGAAAGAATTTCTATTAAATACATTAAATAATACCGATTCTCATTATCTGCCGATTCATTACTGTAACATGTTCCGAAATATCGTAGAAAAGACGAAGGAAAATGTTGCAATTATCGGACCAATCACCTCCACTACTTCGTTATTGCCTGATACCGGCTTCCTTTCTTATGGTCAATTGGATAGACAATCGGATTTCCTGGCTCATCTATTAATGGAAAACGGAGCAGCGCCGGATTCGATCATAGGGATCATCTCTCATCCTTCAATCGAGATGATTGGGGGTATCCTGGGTATATTGAAATCAGGTGCTGCCTATCTTCCGATTAATCCACAATATCCACCGGATCGAATTACTTATATGCTGGCAGATAGCAATGTATCCATACTACTGTGCTCAAAACAAATAGAAAAAGAAATTTCTTCTATCGGAAACTGGAAAGGTCTAAAAATATATCTTGAAGATTTACAAAGTTCTTCATCTCATAATGAACCTGCTGCACACTCATTGCCTGAATTTTCCGAATTATCTCTCAATCACCTGGCTTACATTATTTACACATCGGGTTCAACAGGAAAACCCAAAGCGGTTGCAGTAGAGCAAAGAAACCTTCTGGGTTATCTCCATGCATTTACAACGGAATTTAATCTTCACTCCAACGATGTTGTGATTCAACAATCCTCCATTGCTTTCGATGTTTTTGTGGAAGAGTTTTATCCCATACTTTCCGTGGGAGGGAAACTTGCAGTACCACTTCGAGAACACGTAGTGGATATGGATGCTTTATCGCAATTCATTCTCCGGCACCAGGTGAGTATGATTTCCTGTTCACCTTTAATGCTAAATGAACTTAATAAACTGAAACCAACTGGAATGATCGATTCGATACGCATTTTTATTAGCGGTGCGGACCGTTTGAATACCGCATACGTCGATACGTTACAAGACCGCAAAGATATACAGGTTTACAATACTTACGGTCCAACAGAATCAACAGTATGCGCCACCTACTACCCATGCAATTCAAGCTCCCCATCTTCAACTCCTATCGGAACCCCAATCTCCAATTACAAAGTCTATGTTCTCGATAAATTCGGTAGCCTTGTTCCTACAGGCACCCCAGGCGAACTGTGCATCGCAGGACCGGGAATAACTCGCGGTTACCTTAATAACCCGGAATTAACAAATGAACGGTTTTGTGCCTTCGGCGACCAGGAACCTTTTTATAAAAAGGTTCCTGGACTTCCAAAAATTTTTGATAATAATGTAAACTCTATAAAAAGTTTTTGTGGGGGTCCAGGGGGCGATTTTTATAAAAAGAGTCCCCTGGTATACAAAACAGGCGATTTATGCAGATGGGTATCTGATCCAACTGTTCCTGGTAAATTTGTTATTGAATTTTTGGGAAGAATCGATCAGCAGGTTAAGATTAGGGGTTTTCGTATTGAATTGGAGGAAATTGAAAACCATTTGATATCTCATAAAGATATAAAAGAGGCGGCAGTATGTGTAAAAGGAGATGGGCAAGATTCGGCTCTATGGGCTTACATTGTTTTTAATAGTCAGGAGCTCTTGAATAAATCGGATTTACGAGAATTCCTGAATGCCCGGGTGCCTGCTTTTATGATTCCGGATCATTTCATTCAAATAGAAAAATTGCCAATGACTGCAAATGGGAAACTGGACCGAAAGAAATTGCCTAATTTGGAAGGTAAGCAACTTGGTGGAAAAGTCACCTTCATCGCACCGGATACAGGACTGGAAAAATCCATTGCTGCCGTTTGGGGTGAAGTACTGGGTTTAGAAAAGATCGGACTTCACGACAATTTCTTTGAAATAGGTGGAAACTCGTTAAAAGTCACTCAATTGAATACAAAATTAAAGAAAGTACTGAATAAAGATATACCAATGGTAGATATGTTCAAATATCAAACGATTCAATCTTTTGTGGAGTACTTGAATTCTCAAAATACCGAAGGCCGCGTAAAAGAAACATTGGAAGAAGATTCCCGGGCGCGTTCGGAATTAATTGAAAAAGCGAAAGATAGACGTATGTTGCAGAAAAACAAAAGACGAAGGGGTAATTAAATGTCAGATCAAAACGAAGAGAACAAACAAACTGGTTTGGAGATCGCTGTAATCGGTATGGCGGGGAGGTTTCCGGGTGCAGCCAATATCAATGAATTCTGGGATAATTTAAAAAACGGAGTCGAATCAATTTCCTTTCTGACGGAAGAGGAAATCGAAGAATCCGGTATATCTCAAGAATTACTGGAAAATCCCTTATTTGTGAAATCGAAAGGGGGTATTTTTGAAGGAAAGGAGTTTTTCGATGCACCTCTATTCGGCTACACTCCCCTGGAAGCAGAGATAATGGACCCTCAAACCCGGAAACTTCACGAAGGTGTCTGGGAAGCTCTTGAAAACGCAGGATATAACCCGGATGTTTATAATGGTTTGATCGGACTTTATGCAGGCTCTTCATCCAATTTCCACTGGGAAGGTTTAACTCTAGTGTCGGGTAAGCGGGATGAATTGGGCCAGTTTGCTTCGGCTCATTTAACTGGGAGAGAATTTTTATCCACACTGGTTTCCTATAAACTCAATTTGAAAGGTCCAGCATTTACAGTTTTAACAGCCTGTTCCACCTCCCTTGTAGCCATTCACCTGGCCTGCCAAGGTTTATTAAACGGAGAGTGTCACATTGCGATTGCAGGTGGCGTAACAGTTGATACAGCAAATAAAAAAGGATATATGTACCGCGAAGGGATGATTATGTCGAAAGACGGGCACTGCCGTGCGTTCGATCATAAAGCCAGCGGTACTGCGGTTAGCAGCGGTATGGCGGTTGTGGTGCTTAAACCTCTCGAGGATGCAATAGCAGATAATGATTTCATCTATGCTGTTGTCAAAGGTACGGCTATTAATAATGACGGTACACGTAAAGGGGCTTTTTCGGCTCCGAGTATCGAAGGACAGGCGGAATTAATTCGTACGGCTCACCAGGTGGCGGAAGTAAACCCGGAAAGTATCGGGTATATCGAAACTCATGGGACAGGTACGGAATTGGGAGATCCGATCGAAATCGAAGCATTGAAACTGGCTTTCGGAAATGTTAATAAACACAATTGCGCAATTGGTTCGGTAAAAACCAATATTGGTCATCTCGACGCAGCAGCAGGAGCAACGGGTTTTATTAAAGCGGTACTGTGCCTGAAAAACCGTCTTATTCCACCGAGTTTGAATTTCGAGCGTCCCAATCCTAAAATAGATTTTGAAAACAGCCCTTTTTATGTCAATACTGCCCTATCGGAATGGAAGAATAACCATCATCCTTTACGCGCAGGAGTTAGCTCCTTTGGTATCGGAGGTACCAATGCGCACGCTGTCCTGGAAGAATACAGGGAACCGGATATGGAAAAACTTTCAGACGATCTTGTGGAATGCTCCAATCACTTATTCCTCTTTTCAGCAAAAACAATTAATACACTTGAAAACATTATAGAGAATACCTTTCAATACCTTGAGAAAAATCGAACAGATATATCCGAAAAAGGATTATTACCCGATATCGCCTATACATTGCAAGTAGGACGAAAAGCGCTACCTCACCGTAAAATGATGGTATGCCGAGATATAGACGAAGCAATTCAAAACCTGAATCCTCAAAACCGAAATACGTTGAGATATGCTTCGGTATCAAACCAAAAACCACCTGTTATATTCATGTTTACAGGCCAGGGTTCCCAGTATATGAACATGGGGTTCGATTTGTACGAAAATGAAACGGTGTTTCGTGATGAAGTGGATAAATGTTTTGATATACTGGAAACAATCACTTCAACTAATATTAAAGAAATTCTCTATCCTTCTACAGCGACTTCACAGCCACCGGCCATAAATCAAACCCAATACACTCAGCCTCTTCTTTTTGTTTTTGAATATGCACTTTCCAAACTGCTCATGCACTGGGGAATCCAACCCTATGCCATGATTGGCCATAGTATTGGTGAGTATGTTGCCGCACATCTTTCGGGTGTTTTTTCACTGGAAGATGCACTTAAGCTGGTCATGCTAAGAGGAGAATTGATGCAGCGAATGCCGCAGGGTTCCATGCTGGGAGTCTCAGTTCCGCTGCAACAACTCGAACCGATTCTCCATGATAACCCGGGCGTATCGGTTGCAGCAGTAAACAGTCCTGATCAACTCGTACTTTCAGGCCCAACGGAAGCCATTGAAAAAGTGGCACAGCAATTAACCGGAAATGGAATGGAATCGAGATTACTGCACACCTCCCATGCCTTCCATTCTTCCATGATGGACCCTATCCTCGATACTTTCAAATCTGGATTCAAACAAATTCAGTTAAATGCACCGGTAATTCCTTATATTTCAAATGTTAGCGGTACATGGATAACCGTAGAAGAAGCAATTAGTCCAACTTATTGGGCGAACCATTTACGTCAACCGGTAATGTTTGCCAAAGGAATCGAGGAACTTCTGCAATTGGAAAATCCCATATTTATCGAAGTGGGACCAGGAAAATCATTGTGTACCTTCGTAAACCGCCATCCTTTAAAATCAAGCGATCAGCCTATTATAAACCTTGTCCGGCACCCTAAAGAAGATATCCGGGATCAAAAATACCTGATCGAAAAATTGGGGTATCTCTGGCTCTATGGAAAAACGATCGATTGGGATAAATTCTATGAAGAAGAAACCAGGAGACGAGTTCCTATTCCAACCTATCCCTTTGAAAAGAAACCCTACTGGTTGGAACTGAAAAATGGTATTGTATCGCCTGGAACGCAGGGATTGGAAGTAATTTCCTCTTCGGTAAGTGCCAACAACGATTCGAATGAAGATGACCGGCACGATGGAAGAGCATCGCTGCCAACTCCATATATTGCCCCTGAAAACGAAACGGAAAAACACCTTGCAAAAATCTGGCAGAATTTTTTCGGTATAAAGCAGGTGGGAATATTGGACGACTTTTTCGAGTTGGGAGGGGATTCGCTAAAAGCAAATGCTCTGGCTGCTAAAATCCACAAAGAATTCAATACTCCGATTTCATTCACTCAACTATTCAATACTCCTACAATAAAAGAACTCTCCGGGTTTATCAGGAAAGCCAAACAAGACCTGTTCCAATCATTGGAAAAAGCAGAAGAGAAAGAGTGTTACCCACTTTCATCTCCCCAAAAGAGAATATTCTTACTGCAAAAAATCGGAAAAGAAAACATTGCCTACAACCTCCCGGTTGTTTTCACCCTGGAAGGTGAATTGGACAGGGAAAAATTAACGGGTGTTTTCCGGCAATTAATCGATAGACACGAAGGATTCAGAACATCGTTTCATATCATACATGAGGAACCTGCACAGGTTATCCATTCTCAGGTGCCTTTTGAAATAGAATTTATAGAGTCTCAAGCCGAACCGATTATTAATACAATTCGTAATTTTATACGCCCCTTCGACCTCTCGACTGCACCTCTATTCAGGGTGGGAGTCGTTAAAGAAAGCGAATCAAAACATATTCTTATAATCGATATGCATCACATTATTACAGATGGAACGTCTCAGACGATTTTATCCCGCGATTTTATCTCCATGTACAGAGGTGAGACTCTCCCGCCAATGAAACTTCAATATAAGGATTTTTCATACTGGCAGCAAATCCCGAAAGTGGTAGCTTCACTCAAAGAACAGGAAGAGTACTGGTTAAACGAGTTCAAGGGAGATATCCCACAACTCCACTTACCAACGGATTTTCCTAGACCTCATTTCCAGGATTACAAAGGCAATGCTGTTTTCTTTCAATTGGATGCTGAAAAAACCCAGAAACTTCATAATTTGGCAAAAAGTGAATCCACAACACTATTTGTGGTACTACTTTCTGTTTTTAATGTACTCTTAGCCCGGTTAAGCAGCCAGGAAGACATTGTGGTAGGTTTCCCTTCCGCCGGACGGCAGCATGACGATTTACAGGATATCATCGGTATGTTTGTCAATACATTGGCTATTCGAAGTGAAATCAATGGAAATCTCCATTTTAACCGGTTTCTCCATAATGTAAAAGATAAAACCCTAAACGCTTTAAAAAACCAGGATTACCCGTTTGAAGAACTTGTGGAACGGGTGAAAGTGGAACGGGATTTGAGCCGGAATCCTCTTTTTGATGTGATGTTCGTACTCCAAAATCCGACTGCACTTTCTCCGAATTCACAAAAACCGACCTTAACGGGTCTGGAAATCAAACCATTTGTCTATGAGCATCAGGCAGTTAAATTCGATATCAACCTCTATGCAGGGGAAAACAGTGAAAAGCTTTTCTTTAACATGCAATACAGTACAAATCTTTTCACAGAGGAAACGATTCACCGGTTTATCCGGTATTATGAAACCATTATAACAACGATCCTGGAAAATCCCAATATCCTGATTCAGGATATCGATGTTCTGATATGGAAGAAAAAAACCGCCTA
>JAKAGC010000175.1 GCA_021817755.1 Acidobacteriota bacterium
ATCGATTATAAAACCGGAAAAGTCGATAATCCCATGGAAACGCTTCAACTCCCTTCCTATGCCATGTATGTATTCCAGCATAACATCGATCCCTATATTGAATTGTGTTATGAAGATTTAAGGGAAAACCGTACCGTAGTTGCCCGTATTTTAAGGAAAGATGTTAAAAATGTACGGGAAAACCTTCTCAAGGATATCGAGCTCATATTAAAAACTAAACCCGGTGAATTTTATACGCAACCATCCGTATTGTGTCAGTGGTGCGGTTACAATCATATTTGTGACAATCCCCATGAATCCGTAAAAATGAAGAGAAACTCTGCTGCAAATACCCCCCCCGATTTTCATCTTCAGTCGCAGGTATCCTCCAATGAAGCTCCAATGCCCACCGGTGATTATACCGAAGCGTGCCCCAAATGTGGAAGTCCATTACAGGAGAAGAAAGGGAAGTTTGGTAATTTTATCGGTTGCTCCGATTTTCCCCGGTGCCGGTATACCAGGGATTTGGGAGTGGATTC
Organism: Acidobacteriota bacterium; assembly: GCA_021817755.1. Taxonomy (GTDB): domain Bacteria; phylum Acidobacteriota; class Aminicenantia; order UBA2199; family UBA2199; genus JAKAGC01. The sequence goes on from JAKAGC010000175.1 coordinate 519, forward strand.
GCATAATGCTGCCGCTGATCCCAATGTCGAAGGCAAAGATATTTGTCCCGAATGTGGCGGATTGTTAAAGCAGAGAAAGGGAAAATTCGGTTCATTTTTCGGATGTGCCAATTACCCACAGTGCCGGTTTACCCGTCCTGTATAAAATAATCGTCTGAAATTCACTTATCCTATTTCTTGTATTTTGAGAGAGAAGGAATTTTTATAGATTTCACCTCTTCCGGTTATAGATTTCCGATAATTTTAAGTAATATAAATTTTCAGAAAGCCCTCACACACTGGGTTGTTAAAAATCTTCAGAAAAGAATTACAATTGATTTATAGAATGGAGATGGAATAACTCTACTTCGTGCTATAATTAAAAAATATGTAGATGGCTTTATATTGAAATGGCACATTTTTTCCTGTACAATTAAAAATTGTGTATCGATTGTTGAGATTAAAGCATGCGATTGAGGAGCGAGGATACAATGAGGGCAAAGATATTCAGGCAATTCCCAATACTAATTAAAAGTATGATTTTATTTATTACTAACATCGCAATTATTATCTTAAACAGTTCCTATTCGTTATTGAATGCCTCAAATGGAATTGAAAAGAAGAATGTCGATGAAGCGAATAGGATAGTAACCGGTGGAATGTCTACAGGGGATAAGATAGCACTGGGAACACTTATTGTGGCTGTACTTGGATTATTGATTGTTGCACTCCCACCGGTAAGAGCTTTTATCAAGAAAAAAATGAATGAATGGAAGTCGATGAACCGGTTTCTAAAAGTCTTAAGGAAGGAAATGAGTCAACTTCAATTGCTTGGTGTTCCTGTCAGAGATAATCGAGTAGTCGATCTCGAAGCCTCCTTCGTTTCTCTTCATATTTCCGGGGATTCCAGGTGTGAAGATCGTTTGTGCTCCAATAAGAATCATAATAAAACCGGGAAAAATCAACCGGATAAAGAGCTTCAAGAACAATTACTTACCCGGGAAAGGCTGCTTAACCCCGAACAAGTAATGAAACAAGCCTTCACGTCATGTAAAATTCTATTGATTATCGGTGATCCCGGTTCCGGGAAAACAACGTTAATGAAATATTATGCCCTGTCCATGTCCGATAAAAACTCGAAACGGAAACTTCCATTTGGGTTCAATGATTCCGTGTTTCCTATTTATTTCCCCCTGAGGGAACTCGAATTCGATGATCAGGATAAGCCTGTGACTCTATCCCGGAACCTGGAAAAATGGGCGGATAATCATGTTTTGACTATTTCTCAACAGCAATTTGAGCAGTGGTTACAGAAAAAGAAGACTCTTATACTCCTGGATGGGTTGGATGAAATTAGCAGCCCATCAAGGCGCCGGGCGGTTTGTCGATGGGTTAAGGAATTGAGTTCCGGGTTGGAGAATGCTTATTTTGTAATGACTTCCCGTGCCACAGGTTACCGGAAACTCGATGGCATCGAGTTGGAACCTTCCCATTTACGGGCCGATATCATGGATTTTTCACCTGAACAACAGGCTGATTTTTTAAAGAAATGGTTTACTGCCACTTTTCTCTCCGATTTACGGGAAAAAGGTATAAAAGACGAACAATCGAAAGAGCAGAAAAAAAAATCGGCTCTTCAACACGCTCAAAAGATAATCGAATATTTGAACCGGGAGGATAATCAAGCGGTACGCGAATTGGCCGCTGTTCCGATGTTACTCCAGATTATGGCGATTTTGTGGAATGATAGCCGGTATCTTCCCAGGACTCGGACGGAGTTGTACGATACGGCGTTGAATTATCTCCTCGATTTGCGTGACCGGCACCGCGATATCGACCCACTTCTTAACGCGGATGAATCCCGGCGTGTACTCGCGCCTACCGCTTTATGGATGCATGAAGAATTACATACCGATGAAGTTGCCAAAGAAGACTTGCACCGCTATATTCAACCCATTCTCAAAACCTTGGAGGGCCGGCATAAATCATTGGAATTTTGTAACTTTTTAAAAGACCGTGCAGGGTTGATTGCCGATTATGGCAAAGATAGCTATATTTTCCGGCATAAATCCTTCCGTGAGTTCCTGGCATCCATACGCTTATTGAAAGAAGTTCAGAATTCTGATAGATTAGAGAAAATAATCCCTTATTTTCTCGAGGAGTGGTGGGAGGAGACCTTTCGTTTCTTTATAAGCCAATCCGATGATGATGTGTTTAACCGGTTTATACGGTTGTTTTTCCAATCCGAAATCAGTCTTCGACTGGACGATAATAAACACAATTTGCTTCTTAACCTGGTTAAGGATGCCCCGCAAAAGACTGTGACCCCATTGGCTGAATTCTTGAACACGGAGAATTTAAACCAAAATCGACGGAAGTATGTGTTGGATTGTTTGAAAACCATTGGAGGTTCGGAAGCAATCGAAGTGATTACAAATGCCTCAAAAGATAAATGGGATAAAAACAATCGTGACTATGCCATGGATATCATCGCAGAAGCATCGGCACCTGTATTAAAAACCATCACACGAGGAGAACCTACCGGAGGTCCGGAAGCAAAAAATACCTTTCGCAATCCCTTTGAAGATAACGTCGAGTATATTCTCATTCCAGGTGCCACATACTCCTGTTCGGTAACCGGTAAAATGGAAACCGTCCCCAATCTCTATTTCTGCAAATATCCTGTTACCAATAAACGATACAACCGGTTTGTTTCTTACCTTGAGGGAAGGGAAAGAGAATTAGAAAAAGTTCTTCCTTTAGATGTGTTCCGGCAGAAATTAAAGGTATTTTCCGGGTTTACCCGCGGTCTTAAGGAGTATCTCGAAGAAGAACCGGAAAAATGGAAAGAAAAACTTCGCTCCCAAATCGATGATAAAAAATTCAAAGGGGATGATCAACCGGTGGTTTGCGTGACATGGTACCACGCGCGATCCTATTGCTTTTGGCTCTTGTGCCTGGAAGTCGGGTTGAGGGAAGATTACGAGCTTGATGATGTGCATGCTCCTTTGGAAATATTTCGTCTACCCACAGAAATAGAATGGGAGTGGGCTGCCGGTGGCGAACCGGATGGTTCAATACGGAAGTATCCCTGGGCGAAAGAGAAAGGGGGGCCTCATCCGGGACTGGCCAATTATGGAGGACATGCCGGTGCTACGACGCCGGTCGGTAGATATCCCGAAGGAGCCACACCGCTGGGTTTAATGGATATGGCCGGTAATGTCTGGGAATGGATGAATAATGATTTTGGTAAAGATAATCCCTATTCGTCGTTGCGTGGCGGTTCCTGGAACTCTCTCGATGATTACTTGCTTTGTTCCGCGCATTGCTGCAATAGTCCCAATTTTTGGTTCAACCATGTCGGGTTTCGTGTCATTCGTACCCGGTTATGGTAAATGATACTCTCCGGCCATCTGTCCATCTGAAACTCTGAATTTTTTTGGTTAATAAGAAATAATTAGAAGTATACGGAAATTACACAAAGAAAAAGTAATTGGATGATGTTTTCTCTTAAGAATCTTAAACAAATATTAAATGGCAAGACTGTGAATGCAAAGCAAGCCAATACGTACAATCTACTTAAATCTTTAAATCTATAAAATTCTCGGTGTGACTTGTATGAGAATAGATTTTCCTGTAAAATATGTTCTTGAATACTATAGAATTGGTATGGATATGAATACGGATATGGCACAATGTGGAGGAATAAATGCAGGTGAGTGAAAAAAGGGAAAAAGTCTTTATCAGCTACTCGAACCAGGATGCCGAAATCGTTCAAAAACTCTGTAATGAATTGGAGAGTAAGGGGTATAATTGCTTTATTTTTGAACGAGATGTGACCCTCGTCGCTTCTTCCTTCATTGAATCTATTATAGAAGCCATCGAGCAGAGTTTTGTTTTGATCCTGGTGATCTCAAGTAATGCCAACAATTCCGAATATGTTATCCGGGAAGTCAATGAAGCACTAAAACATAAAATCCCTATATTTCCCTTACGAATTGAAGATGTCCAACCATCAGAAGAATTAAGATTTCTCATCGGGTTAACACCCTGGTTGGATATATTTGAGAAGCCTATTAAGAGTTACTACTCCAAAATAGTGAAAGCTGTGGAGCATCTTTATAAGGATAGAGAGTCAAAAAAAATCAAACTTGATACCCCAAAAGAACCAACCATTACCATACCGAAGCCCGTTGAAACCAAAATATCTTCATCGAAAACCACGGATATAGTTTCCAAAAATATTTTTCGCAATCCCTTTGAAGATAATGTCGAGTATATTCTCATTCCCGGTGGAACGTACCGGTATTCGGTAACAGGTAAAATGGAAACCGTTCCCGATCGTTATTTTTGTAAATATCCCGTTACCAATAAACGATACAACCGGTTTGTTTCTTACCTGGAGGGAAGGAGAAGAGACTTGGAAAAAGTTCTCCCTTTAGTGGCGTTTCAGCAGAAATTGAAAGTGTTTTCCGGGTTTACCCCTGGTCTAATAGATTATCTTGGTGAAGAACAGGAAAAATGGAAAGAAACGCTTCGCCCGCAAATCGATAATAAAAAATTCAAAGGGGATGATCAGCCTGTGGTTGGTGTGACATGGTTCCACGCACAGTCCTATTGTTTCTGGCTCTCGTGCCTGGAAGCCGGACTGAAGGTGGGTAACGAACTGGATGATTTGAAAACCCTTTCGGAAATATTTCGCTTACCCACGGAAATAGAATGGGAGTGGGCTGCCGGAGGTGAACCGGATGGGACGATTCGAAAATATCCCTGGGCGAAAGAGAAAGGGGGGCCTAATCTTCATCTGGCCAATTATGGAGGACATGTTGGTGCTACGACGCCGGTCGGACGGTATCCCGAAGGTGCCACACCGCTGGGTTTAATGGATATGGCCGGTAATGTCTGGGAATGGATGAATAATGATTTTGATAAGGATCATCCCTATCCGTCGTTGCGCGGCGGTTCCTGGTACGATTTCGTTGTTGGCTTGCTTTGTTCCGCGCAAAGCTATCTCAAGCCCTGTATTTGGGTAAGCTATATCGGGTTTCGTGTTATTCGTACCCGGTTATGATAAATGATACTCCGGCTATCTGTCCATCTGAAACTCTGAATCTTTTTGGGCTATAAAAAATCATCAGAAGTGCATGGAAATTTTAAAACTAAAATGGAGTTGGGATAAATTTCCTCCGAAAAATCTTAAGCAGAGAATAGAAAGTTGGCTCGGGCATGCGAAACAAGCCAATACGTACAATCTACTTAAATCTTTAAAATTATAAAATTCTCGGTGTGACTTGTAAGGGAATAGATTTTCCTGTAAAATATGTTTTTGAATACTATAGAAATGGTATGGATATGAATACGGATATGGCTTGGATTGGAGGAATAAATACAGGTGAGTGAAAAAAAAGAAAAAGTCTTTATTAGCTACTCGAAACAGGATGCCGAAATCGTTCAAAAACTCTGTAATGAATTGGAGAGCAAAGGGTACAATTGCTTTATTTTTGAACGGGATGTGACCCTCGTCGCGTCTTCCTTCATTAAATGCATTATTGAAGAGATTAAACAGAGTTTTGTTTTGATCCTGGTAATCTCAAATAACGCCAACAATTCCGAATACGTTATCCGGGAAGTCAATCTGGCATTCGAGAATAAACTCCCGATATTTCCCTTACGAATTGAAGATGTCCAGCCATCAGTAGAATTAAAATTTCTAATTGGGTTAACGCCCTGGATGGATATATTTGAGAGGCCTATTGAGAGTTACTACTCCAAAATTGTGGGAGCTGTGGAGCGTCTTTATAATGAGAGAACTTCAAAAAAAAATGGTCATGATGACGCAAAAGATCCAACCAATACCATACCGAAACCTGTTGAAATAAAAACACCTCCATCAAAAACTATGGAAAGTTATTTTCCTCAGATTGTGAAAGCTGTGGAGAGGCTCTATAATGAGAGTACTGCAAAAAAAACCAGTCATGATTCCGCAAATGAGCCAACCATTACCATACCAAATCCCGTTGAAATGAAAACACCTCCATTGAAAACTACGGAGAGCGTTCCAAAAAATATTTTCCGCAATCCCTTTGAAGATAATGTCGAGTATATTCTCATTCCCGGTGGAACGTACCTCTATTCGGTAACAGGTAAAATGGAAACCGTTCCCAATCTCTATTTTTGTAAATATCCTGTTACCAATAAACGATACAACCGGTTTGTTTCTTATCTTTATGGAATAGAAAGTGGATTGGAAAAAGTCCTTCCATTAGAAGTGTTCCGGCAGAAATTGAAAGTGTATTCCGGGATTACCCGCGGTCTTAAGGATTATCTCGGAGAAGAACCGCAAAAATGGAATGAAAAACTTCGCCCGCAAATCGATGACAAAAAATTCAAAGGGGATGATCAACCCGTGGTTTGCGTGTCATGGTACCACGCACGTTCCTATTGTTTCTGGCTTTCATGCCTGGAAGCCGGGTGGAATGGGGATACCGGACTCGACGATGTACGAGCCCTTTCGGAAATATTCCGTTTACCTACGGAAATAGAATGGGAGTGGGCTGCCGGGGGTGAACCGAATGGGAAGATACGTCGGTATCCCTGGGCGAAAGAAAAAGGAAAACCCCATCCCGGTCTGGCCAATTATAGTGGACATGTTGGTGCGACGACGCCGGTCGGACGGTATCCCGAAGGAGCCACACCGCTGGGTTTAATGGATATGGCCGGTAATGTCTGGGAATGGATGAATAATGATGTTGATAAGGATAAACCCTTTCCGTCGTTGCGCGGCGGTTCCTGGTACCGTAGCGATGATTACTTGCGTTGTTCCGCGCGACTCTACGATTATCCCAATGATTGGGGCAGCGCTTTCGGGTTTCGCGTCATTCGTACCCGGTTATAATAATTGATAATCCGGCTATCTGTCCATCCGGAAATCTGAAGCATTGTTTTTCCATTATTCGTTATGGGCTCCTCTTCTTATCCTCTTCGCTTCTTATCTTCTTTCTTTTTTCATATCACCCTTTTAAATTCCGAACTCATTTTTTTATCCCTAACAGTGAGCCATGCAGCAGATTGAATGTCGATTCTTTCCAATTCGCTTAAGAATATCGACAGGAAAACAAATTTCTGAGGAAGAATTATTTCACATGAGCCATTAAATAGGGATTGGGATATTAAAAACACAAGCGTTTGGGTTCTGAG
>JAKAGC010000176.1 GCA_021817755.1 Acidobacteriota bacterium
CTTTAATTATGCCGGGGCATTTTCTGCCGCACTTGTACTGGCAATCCTATCATTTCTTATTCTGATTATCATTCAAATACTCTATAAAAAACGAAATAAAGAGCGGCCAAAAGTGGAAACAATAATAGATGAAATAGGAGAAATTCCCGACTTAAATTAATTTTATTGTCATTCAGACCCGTTGGGTCTGAAAAACCAAAATTTTAAGGAGACCTAAACCAATGAGCGGTATTCGAGTTGAACATTTAAATAAATCTTTTGGTGATTTCAAGGCTGTAGAAGACGTCGGATTTGAAGTAAAAGAAGGTGAATTAGCTGCATTATTAGGCCCCAGTGGTTCCGGCAAAAGTACGGTACTCAGGATCATTGCAGGGTTGGAACAACCCGATTCGGGACAAATTTTCCTTACAGGGTGCGATGTCACTCAAAAAAGCCCTAGGGACCGGAACATCGGTTTCGTATTTCAACATTACGCATTATTCAAACACATGACTGTCGAAAAAAATATTGCTTTCGGCCTTGAAGTTCAGAAGAAAAATAAAAAAGAGATAAAAGAAAAAGTTGAAGAATTAATCGATCTTGTCAAATTAAACGGTTATAATCATCATTACCCTTCCCAATTATCAGGAGGGCAGCGGCAACGCGTGGCTCTTGCACGTGCACTTGCCCCTGAACCCCGTGTTCTTCTTCTCGATGAACCCTTCGGTTCTCTTGATGCAAAAGTCCGTAAAAACCTTGCCCATTGGATACGCGAACTTCATAAACGAATCCATGTTACCGGCGTCTTTGTTACCCATGACCAGAATGAAGCCATGGAGATCTCCGATAAAATCATCCTCATCAACCGCGGAAAAGTCGAACAGGTCGGAACACCTCATCAAGTCTATGAGACTCCCACTACTAAATTTGTCGCCAGCTTTGTCGGGAATGTCAATGTTATTGAGGCCTATTCCGATAAAGAATTTATTACCATAAATGGTTCCACCGGGCATATCGATTACCGGGAAGGCGAATCCGTAACCATAATCGGAGATGTCGTACTCCTTGTTCGTCCTGAAGAAATCGTTCTTTCAAGAGAAAGCGGCTCCTTTAATTCCATTCCCGGAACTCTTGAAGCCATCCATTATAGAGGCAGTTTCTATGAAATGGATATCACTGTCGGCAGTAATTCCGTTAAAGCCTTTGTCAATAAAGATGAATTTACCCGGTTCAACTGGCAGGAAAAAGAATCATTATTTATTAATTTTAGACAATTTAAAATATTTGAAGCTTCCGAAGGATTTCACAAAGTTCATGCCATGCTGAAACAGTACGGATATATCGAATAAGTAAATTTTTTATTTCACTTTATAAATATGACTGAATAATTCTATATTTAATGCAGAGCTTCATTCATTCGTTCATTTTTCAAACGTGTCATTTCATATCCCGCCGATTGTTCCGTAACAGAAGTATAAAAAATAACACGATCCAGAATAATAAGCATTATCCCCATTAATATTAATCCCCATCCTCCCTTTCCCGATGCATCCCATAAAATTCCCCTCAGGATAAGCAACGATAAAAGAAGACGCAGTATTATCGATACGTTTGGAATCGGTTGAAGATGCCCGAATACAAATACATTCCTATCTTTGGATATTTTTAGAAACCTTAAAAATCTACCTGAAGCAAGAATACTATCTATTCCCCAGATTATATAAAAAACTATTCCTGATGAAATTTCTTTTCTAAACACAACCTCAAGCAAAAATCCCAGTAAAATCGGTGTGCTCAGAGCCGAGAGAGCATTCGACCAACCTTCCCATGACCGCCGTTATTCCAGATTGTACACCATACCGACTGTCAATGGTAATACCAATGATACAAGTCCTCCTATCATTAGTATTATATTGGGATCAATCAGTTTAATATCAAACTTCAGACTTCCGTATCCCACGAAATATACACCACCCAATAGCGAAGCAGCAATTACCTCCATGCTTAACCACGAATGCGTCATTCCCAGGATAGAACGATAAAAGATTTGTTTTTTCCCAAGGTGAAATAATGAAATCAGAATTCCCACAGTGATTATGATAAAACCCCAAAGGAAATAATTTTCCATCGACATAAGCTCTTCACCCATCCATCTCGAGATCACCAATCCAATCATCAGGGCTGATGCAACCCCCGCTCCTATCGTGAATAATAGTAATGGAATCATATCTTTAAAACTCTTATCCATTAGCCATTCTCCTTCTCATCTTTTGCAGGCATAACAAAACGTATGGCCGGTCTTGTTTTTTCCATAAAAATAAAACCTTCCTGTTCTTTTAAGTAAGTTTTTAAATCGTCGTCATCCCCAATCAAAACCTGTTTAATCGCTCCTCCGAAACAAGTTTCCACACAAGCCGGTACACCTCCCTGATCCAGCCGCTCAAAGCAGAAGTGGCACTTACTAATTATATTTTGAGTTTCATCCCATTTTGGCGCACCATAAGGGCAGGTCATCTGACAGTAACGGCACCCCACACATTTCTCTTTATGATGAATCACTACCCCATCGCTTTCACGCTTTTCAAGTGCGTTTGTCGGGCATCCTTTCACACAAGGTGGATTTTCGCAGTGATTACAGGACATTGAAATATAAACAGTGTGGTGATCCCCTTCGTGTGGCGGTAATTTATGAACCGTTCGCCACATCACTTTGCCTGTTGTTTCATTTGCATTCACACACGCTGCAACACACCCCCCGCATCCAAAACAACGCTCACTATCGAAAATAAAAAACCGTTGCATTTTCACATCCTGAAATTATAATGTTTTCAATTCAAACCAGGGGGCTTTTTTGAAAAACCGCCCCCTGGACCCCTGAAAAACTTTTGTTTAACCATTCTAATTATATCCTCGAAAAATGTGACTGGTTACTGACTTTATTCTTTAAAACATTCCCAATTATTACGTTTATCAAAAATTTTAGGGAAGTCCAGAAACACCTTTTTTAAAAGGGGTTTTTGGTCGTCGAAGACATTTCAAATTCACCAATGTATTCTGGTAACACGGTTGGCCTCCCAGTCCAAGTGCATCCGTAACATGAGGCGAAACCGCAGAAATACTTTGCGTTACTTCGTTTAATTCCGGCCAGCAATCGTTCAGACTCACATGTCCTTCTGAGACTTCTGTGGTTAATTCGATCTTTACCACTCCGCTTCCTCGCCTATTGAACATTTCCGCATAGTCACCATCTTTTAAACTTCTCTTGGCTGCATCTTTCGGATGCATCCATAAAAGCGGTTCCGGTTCTACTGCATCAAGCGTCGGATTGAAGCGGTGGCTATTATGAAAAGAGTGGAAATGAGTATTACGCCGAGCTGAAATAAGTGCCAATGGGAATTCTTTTGCCAGTTCCGGTGTCGAGCGAACCCCTTCGATCGGTTCTTCGTGAACCGGAAGCGCCGGTAATCCCAATTCTTCCGCTTTCTGGCTATAGAATTCAAACTTTCCCGACTTTGAAGAAAACACAAAATCATTAAAAGGAACATCCATTATATTTGCCCGCATTCCTCCCGGATTTTCCCGGAGTTTAGCTATTGTCGCTCCTTTGCATGCCGGCGAATCCAGGCAGTCGTTCAGGCAATCTTCTTTTGACTTCCAGGGAAAGTAATCCGTTACTCCCAAACGTTTTGCCAGCTCATCCATCCACACAGAGGCTTCTTTGCATTCCCCTTGTGTGTCTATAATTTTATCCATAATATATATATGTGTATTTGAAGTCCTAAGCCCAAGTTCTTCTATCCATGATGTTGCAGGGAGAATAATATCCCCTGCTTCTCTTGCCGTATGGTTCATAAAGAGGTCGAAAACCACTACCAGGTCCAATTCCTTTAATTGCCTTCTGAGGCGGTTCAGGTTCGGCCATTGGCTTAGCGGATTTCCACCCACTACCAGGAGAGTGTTGACCGTTTTTGTCTCCAAAGCGTGATCTATTGCATTGAAATTATTGGGAGGATAAGCAATATCTTTTCTCCGGCGGACAGCCCCATTCAATTTAAGGTTCCAGTCTACCCCTTCACCCCACACACCACCTCCCCCTTTTACTCCCACGTTTCCTGAAAGAGCAATCAGGCAAAGAATCGATCGAACCATTTGAACACCATTCCAGTGTTTCCCTAATGCTCCCCGTGTTAAATTGGTACAAAGTGGTTTTACATTTGCATAAATATCTGCAAGCCGTTCGATTTCAGAAAGCGGAATTTCACACATTTCAGCCCCTTTCTTCGGGGTGAAAGTTGACATATGAGTTTTGTACAAATCAAATCCAAATGAATGGTTTTGTACGAAATCCTTATCAAATACATTCTCTTTTAAAAGAATATAGGCCACTGCATTTGCCAGGTAAACATCCGAACCCAATCGAGGCCGGATATGAAAATCGCTCAATGCTGCTGTTTGAGTCACTCTCGGATCGATCGTGACAACAATTCCGCCCCTATCTTTGATTTGTAGAATATAAGGCACCATATTCGCCATAGAAGCACATGGGTCCTGCGCCCAGTTGATTACTCCACCCGCATAGGTTCCCATTTCAACCGGGTCATGTAATCCCCAATAACCTGTTAATTCTTGAGCGACACCCACATCATACCAGCAAGGGAAATTTCCATCCCACAATGTCATACCCAACAGGTTGGCGAACCGTGGAGTAAGTATTTTCCAATTGATTCGTTGAACGATATTTCCGTGACTGTGGTAAATCCCGTTTGCTTCTCTATGGTTATTATTTATATTACGGCTCATTTTTTCAGCCATAATATCCAGTGCATCATCCCATGAAATTCGTTCCCATTCGTTACTCCCACGTTCCCCTTTCCGCCGCAGAGGATTGAGAAGCCGGTGCCCGTTATTTTGAATTTCACCGCAGCTCTGGCCTTTAATGCATAGTCTCCCTTTACTGAAATCGTGATATTTATTCCCTTTTATTTCTGTAATTTTTCCTGCACAGGTCGTTACCGAAATCCCGCAGTTAATCGGCCAGCAATTATAGGGACAAACCGTGTAATAGGTTTTTTTGGAATGATCCATAATTAAATTATAACACAGATACAACTCCATATCAAAAGGTTGTAATCAGGTCCTCAGGAGAAAGCGGCTGAAAAAGAAAAGGAATTCATTTCTTATTATAAACTTTAAATGTATTTTCCCCTGTATAAAAACTTTTCTATTCTCTGAAAAAGAAGGGCTTGACTTTACTATCTAAATTTGACTATAATGGTTGCATTAAAATAGGAGATACAGCATGACTGAACGAAAAACATCTATTCTGTTGTGGATATTGGCAATCGTTATTTCTATCACAGTTCTTGGATACCAGCGCATGACCGGCCCTACCTATCCCTTAAAAGGCCAGGAAACGTTTGACGGAAAAACAGTAAATTACCGTTTATTAAGAACTCATACCGAATTCAAAGAGATGCCCGTTTCAATAACTGTTCCTGATAAAACCATCGTAGCAGTCATGCAGTATAGACGATACAAATCCGCTGATGAATGGACCGATTCCCAAATGCAGAGAAGCGGTGATACATTAAATGCTCAAATCCCCGGCCAACCTGCGGCAGGAAAAGTCGAATACCGGATAAAACTCATTATCGATAACCGGGAAGTCTATATTAATAAAGGTACATCTGTCATTGCGCGTTTTAAAGGAGATGTTCCCCTTGTTTTTCTAATTCCACATATCTTTTTAATGTTTTTTAGTTTTATGTTTGGTGTTAGAGCCGGACTTGAAACACTTCGGAAAAAAGATAATTTTGCATGGATGGTCAACTGGACACTTCTTATCTCCTTTATCGGAGGAATGATACTCGGTCCCATTGTTCAGCAATATGCTTTCGGTGATTTATGGACCGGTTTTCCATTCGGAACAGATCTCACCGATAATAAAGTTTTAATCGCCATTGTTTTATGGGTAGCTGCATTTTATTTAAAAAAGAAGAGCAAATGGTGGATACTCGCCGCCTCGATCGTAATGATTATCGTGTATTTAATCCCCCATTCCGTAATGGGTTCAGAACTCGATTACAAGAGCGGTAAAATGAAAAACAAATATACCATGTTATTAAACACCCCTCTTCAATCACCCCCCATTTCAACTTACATAGGTACTCATTTACGACACATCCCATCTCAAACTGTCATATAAAACGGACATATTTTCTCTCTATTCCTTGGCAATAAAATTGCTCTTCATTTACCTGAAACGGTATGACAAGGAGAATTAAGAATGAAAAAGTTTCACATGTTTAAAACGAACGTCCTGGCATTCGTGGTTCTTTCCGGTCTCATTGTATTTTTCACCTCCTGCACTCTTCATATTCCTCCCGATTGGGATTGGGATTATGAACCCATCCAGGTAGTATTAAAGATATCCCCCGACGATGCCCAGGTTATGTTAAACGGGAAATGGATCGGTGATGCTTACGAATTTTCCACACGCGAAAGCGCACTTAAACTCGCCACACGAAATAATGAACTCATTATTAAAAGAGATGGTTTTGTAGAAGAAGAAATCGATCTCTTCAGGTTTACTTCCAATTACATTATCGTTCGCGTAAATTTAAAAAAGGACAGGGATTATAGGGGAAATATTCAAACCGAACGTCCTCCCCGTCCCAAACGTCCATCCGTTGAGAAAACGCTTCCCCGCGATGCTGAAAAACCAAAAGCAACTACCGGTTATACTCCAAAAACCGAACCTGAAAAAACACTCCCCGAAGATATCGATAATGATTCCCCTAATGCCAAAAATAGTCCGGTTGAAGTTACCATCTCAAATATTCCAACTGAATCCTCTATTTATCTCGATGGGAAATTCTGGGGAATCTCTCCCGATTCAGGGAAAATAGAAAACCTCAGGCTATTACCCAAGAGTTATACCCTCGAAATTCTTAAACCCGGATTCAAACCCTACAAAAAGATTATTCAGGTTAAGGACAAACCCATTGCTATAACGATTCAACTCGAAAAACAATAATTTTTATATTGTTTTCCATTCCCCTCATTTAGATTATAGGGGAGGATAAGTCGCTTCCTCCCCTTTTTATATTTTAAATCATCGTATAAGTTTCTTTAATCAGATTAATCATCCGTGCATTTTCCGAATGGCCTGTTTTTTGAGCAGTGATTTTTCCACGGATTGGGCGTCCCAATAAATAAAAATCACCGATAATATCCAGGATTTTATGACGCGCCAGTTCTTCCTTAAAGCGCAATTCCGTATTAATGACTTTTCCTTTATCGATCAGGATAAAATTATTCATCCTTCCACCTTCGGCCAACCCCATCTGGGATAAACGGCTTAGTTCTTCCACAAATCCATAAGTCCTTGCCGGAGCGATTTCTTTTTCAAATGATTCGAATGAATCCATATTAAATTCATAAGTTGCATTCCCCAGAGGTTGCGGATAGATTGTAGTATATTGAATAATAAAACCATCAGCAGGTTCGACTTTAATAAATTTTCCGTCTTCTCCTTCTTCACCGATACACAGAACACGGTCTATGATAATTTCCGGGATATCCGCATCTTGCTCCTGTACTCCTGTTTGCCGGATAAACTCGCAAAATTCACCTGCCGAACCATCTCCTATCGGTACTTCTTTATTGATTTTAATCGATAGATTCGTTATACCCGCTGCGTGA
>JAKAGC010000177.1 GCA_021817755.1 Acidobacteriota bacterium
GAGACCACACAGTGAAGTGCGTTTAATATGATCTGCCAGTCAAAGTATTTCATCCAATACATCTATTTTTCCTTTTCCTGAAGTAAGTTCTTCCAGTCTACCTTTTAAAACCTGAGTTCCTACGCGGCAGGGAGTGCATTTACCGCATGATTCACTCGCAGCGCGGTCAATATATTGCAATGCTGCATCGAGAAGGTTGACTCCTTGCTCGAATATAAAAAATCCTTTTCCTCCGAAGAATGCTTTAATCGGATTCCCTGGATCAAATGTTTCGAAATCATTTAATCCCGGATATTCTTCCAGTTCGAAAAACCGTTTTTTACGGTTATCTATTACATTATGATCCCACACACCAAAAATCACTTTTGACATTTTTACCTCCTTGTAATTAATTTTTTAAAAGTGGAAAGAGTGTGTTATAAAAAAAAGCTTCTGACTCTTGATACCTGGTTTTGTAAAATGTTTTATCGATTTGAACAGTGACTTCGTTGGGAGTACATTGTCCCATGCAAAATGAACCTTTCAGGTTGATTTTGTCTCCCAGGTTTTCTTTTTTTATTAAGGTTTGAAATGTCTTGACGACTATTTCAGCTCCTTTTAAATGGCAGGATTCGCCAACACATATTGTCAATTCCATAGGTTTTTCTCCTTTTATAAAAGATAGTTCAAGGTGCTTTCATTATAGATTTGATATTTACACGTATTCAATGTAGAGCACCTCATTTATTTTTATAGGAAAAGATCATTCCTCTACTTTAAAGAGGAACTACGGGGAAATCCTCGAATCGGTGAATTAGTGCCCAGTTTGTGATAGAAGGGCATTTATATTGCATTGTCTTCGGAATGTTCTTTTCTTTTCTGGTGGATTATACCAGAATAAAAGTATGAAATCAATATTTTTTTTATTACTCTTTCCATATATGAAGTGATTTTTTGAGGAGAAGTGCCACGTATTAATTTCTAAAATATTAAAAATAGGTGACAGTCAAATATTTGGAGCTTTTTGATGAAAATGGTATTAATACTTATTCTATAGATTCTATTTGCTCCCTAAAAACAGTTTTTTTTTATATAGAAATGAATTAGGGTAGGAAAACTCTAAACGTGTAGTTCAAAATAGATAAATTTAATATTCGATCATTCAGGTATAAGAACAATTGAATATTATGCTATTTCATAAATTCATGAAATACTTGACTTTTCGTTTTCATTTGTCTATAATAATCGTATGATGAATGAAGACCCCATTTATGAAGAGTATGTTAATATATGTAAGACCATTGTCAGCCCCAGCCGCCTTAAAATTATTGAAGCCATCGGAAACCGGAAAATGAATGTATCTGAAATTCAGCGTCATTTGAATATCTCGATGAGCAATCTCTCCAATCATTTAAATGCTCTACAGCTTACCGGTGTTTTGGGAAGAGAAAAAAAAGGAAATTTTATATATTATTTTTTGATGGAGCCCGGATTAATGGAAGTCCTGGAAAAAATGAAAACGATTATCTATTCCATTTCATCCAGGCGAGTCCAACGCGTTCCGAATCCGGCCATCGAAAATGAGAATAACCCGGAAACCAATTAATTATATTTAAATATAGACCGTGAAGGTAAATTTTAAAGGAGTACTTTATGAGAAAATTTAAGTATCATTGGGTAATCGGTGCCTTAATTATGATCATTTCTATTGCCCTTTCAGTTTGGTTATTTATGCCAAAAGATTCGACAAAGGCAATGAAAGATCCATGGGCATCGGTTATTAAGACACGCCATCATCTCGATCATGCCCGTTTTTTTACTCAGCCTTTCAAAAAGCCTCAGGATGTAACGAAAGCCTGCCTACAATGTCATCCTCAAGCAGCTAAAGATATGATGAAGACCGTACATTGGAAATGGGAAGGCGATCCGGTTAAAATCCCCGGACACAAAGACCCTATGAGGATAGGAAAGAAAAACTTAGTGAATAATTTCTGTCTAGGTATAACAGGGAACTGGCCCAGTTGCACATCTTGTCATGCCGGATATGGATGGGAAAACAGCAGTTTTGATTTCACTAAGGAAGAGAATGTCGATTGTTTAATTTGTCACGATTGGTCCGGTACCTATGCAAAGGGCCCCAGTGGATATCCTCGCGAAGGAGTCGATCTACTTGCTTCTGCTCAGAAAGTCGGATATCCTCGCAGAGATAATTGCGGTATTTGCCATATTTATGGCGGTGGTGGGATGGGGGTAAAACACGGTGATCTTGATAATACCCTGGTCAATCCATCTGAAAACCTCGATATCCATATGGGAAAGTTCAATTTTCTATGTGTGGATTGCCATAAAACAACCAACCATAATATTAAAGGGAAGGCATATTCAGTCAGTGTAAACCATGAAAATGGAATATTTTGTACCGATTGCCATGATGCTGTTCCTCACCGTGATAGTCGAATCAATACCCACCTTTCGAGTGTTGCCTGCCAGACCTGCCATATTCCATTGGTTGCCAAAAAAGCTCCCACCAAAACAGATTGGGACTGGTCAAAAGCAGGGGATTCCTCTCGAACCGATGATACTCATACTTATTTAAAAATAAAAGGGGAATTTATATATAAGAAAAACTTAAGACCCGAATATACCTGGTTTAATCTCACTACAGATCGCTATATTCTCGGCGATAAAATCGATCCGTCCAAAGTAGTTTATATAAATAAACCCATTGGAGATATAACCGATCCTACTGCATTAATATGGCCCTTTAAAATCCATCGTGCCAAACAACCCTACGATATGGTTAATAACTTCTTGCTGGTACCAAATTTGAGTGGTGAAGGTGGATACTGGCATGATTTCGATTGGGAGAAAGCACTCCAACAGGGTGGGATAAATACCGGAATGAATTTTAGTGGGAAGTATGGTTTTGCCGATACTGAAATGCATTGGCCTCTTTCTCATATGGTTGCTCCTTCTACCCAGGCGCTAAAGTGTAATGATTGCCATGGTGATCATTCGATAATGAATTGGAAAGAGCTTGGATACGATGGCGATCCGGAGAAATACGGCGGTAGAATTACCAATAATAAAATTAAAAACCCGGAAGGAGTATAATCCAATGAGAAAATATAACCTCTTTTTAAGCATTATCCTTTTCTTAATAACCACTCAATTTATTACTCCTACCACTCAAACTCCGTCCACCCAAAATTCAGATGATTCTACCCTTAATCGCACGATGCATCCTCCTGTAACCTGGCTCGATAAGAATGCAGTTGAAATAAAATCCGGAAAATTTGATATTAAAACCATTTCAACTACTATGACCTGTGGTAAATGCCATGATACAGGGTACATCGATACTCATAATTCCCATTTTAAAAATGGTGTGAAAGTCGATTGCATTGATTGTCATATAATGGAACCACCAAATGGAACAGAAATCAAAGACGATCTGCCATCGATTTATTTGCGAATCAAGGTTCCTTCTCCCCAACAGTGTGGGAAATGCCACGGTATCGTAAATTCTTCCACTGAACCATTAAGTATCCCCGATGATTATCTTGGAGTTACTCAATATACTTCAGGGGAAAAACTGTATGGGACTACATTGCATACCGGAGTCATTTTTTCTCCCCAGGAACTTGCCGGTTCTGCAATGAATTTACAGAACAAAGAGAATTTGCATTTTCCCTGGGATGTTCATTCTCATCGCCAACTTGATTGTATCGCATGCCATTATATTGGAAATGATCCACGTTATATGGGGGATATCGAATCTCCTCTCCGTTATTTAAAATATGATCCCAGACATATTAAATCACCTGGCGAAATCCTTAAACGTCCTGATCATAATCTTCAAGTTTCAAAATGTACTACCTGCCACAGTCCGTTAAATGTTCATAATTTTCTCCCATATAAAAAGAAGCATATGGAGGCACTAAGCTGCCAATCCTGCCATGTTCCGATCATATATGGTCCCGCATTACGATCTGTGGACCGAACAGTGTTAACTTTAGATGGGATACCTCGTTTTGAGTTTGCTGGAGCCGATAATTCTCTTAGTAATGGAACCACTCTTAACACTAAATATTTCACCGGGTATAAACCCATACTTCTTCCTGAAAAAGTGAAAATCAGTGAAGACCAGGAAGAATTCCACAACGGGAGATATAAAATTTCTCCGTTTAACCTTGTAACAACTTGGTATTGGAAATCCGGTAAAACAAATCTTCCGGTTGAAGAACAAATTCTGAAAGAGATCTATTTTTCAGCTCCCGGACAATATGCCGATGATATCATTCGTATATTTGATAATGATCGAGATGGAAAGATTGCCTCCGGTGAATTGCTTCTCGATTCCAATGAAAAAATATCGTTTATTAAAGAAAAATTAAGACAGAAAGGTATCTTAAATCCGTTTATAGATGGCATAATCGAATCTTATCCCATCGATCACGGTATATTTGAAGTATCCCATATGAATCGTACTTGTGCCGATTGCCATGCAACTCATTCTCTACTCGGTGAGGATATTCTTCTTTCACGTAATGCACCCTTAGGCATTTCCCCCCGGTTTTCTACTGATTTTATCCCTGAAAAGGATGGGCGTATTGTTCGTGAAAAAGATGGGAGAATAACATTAGATCGTACCGAACCCGGAGGTGGGTATTATATTCTTGGGCACAGCCGGGTAAAATGGCTTGATAAAGCCGGTTTATGGGTATTTATTATTTGTATCGTTGCCATTATGCTCCATGCGTTTTTGCGGTATATTTTCTCATTTAAATATTCTTCAGCACATACCCAGGAATTACAGAAAGTTTACAGATATAGATTCTATGAGCGGTTATGGCATTGGACAATGGCTACAGCAGTTTTAATTCTGGCACTAACCGGAGTACAAATTCATTTCACCGGCCATATCGCTTTCTTTAACCTGGAACACGCTGTTTCACTCCACAATATACTCGCCGGTATACTTGTTATAAATGCTGTACTCTCATTGTTCTATCATCTGGTTACCGGGGAAATCAAACAGTTTTTCCGTTTTAATCGCCTCTTTCTAAAAGAAGCCGTTCTTCAGTTCTTTTATTACATATATGGAATATTTAAAGGCGCTCCTCATCCTGTCCAAAAAACATCCGAACGGAAATTAAATCCCCTTCAGCAGTTAACATATATTGGTCTATTGAATGTGTTACTTCCATTCCAGGTTCTTTCCGGTATATTGATGTGGGGAGCCGAAAGGTGGCCCGCAATTACAGGGAAATGGGCGGACCTTGCATACCTTGCTCCGCTTCATAATTTAGGCTCATGGCTTTTTCTCTGCTTCCTCGTTGTTCATATATATCTTACAACTACAGGTGATACCGTATTTTCCAATATTAAAGCCATGATTACCGGATACGATAGTGCTTCCGAGCAGGATATCCAGGGTGATCAACAACGTTTAATGGATATGAAATTCATGGACATGGTCGGAACATTAATTTTTAAAATGGTTCAAAAGAATAATGACCTTTCAAAAAAGGAGGCAACCCATGAATAACTCTCAGGTTCAATCATCCAAAAAGAGAAAACCCAAACCATATATTAATCCATACCTTGGAGGTGCACTCCTCGGATTGGTGTTATTTCTTGCGTATTTCTTTACAAGTGCCGGACTTGGGGCTTCAGGGGCCATTAGTCATGTTCAGGTCGCTCTTCTGGATGTTTTCTTTCCTCATCATGTCGATGAGGTCGGTTATTTTGCCGAAATGGCCGGTGGAAAAGTAAATCCTCTTGATTCCAGCGGTGTTATGATGTTAATCGGAACATTGCTCGGAGGTGCCCTATCCGGGCTTATACACGGAAGATTGAAAATTGAAACCCGAAAAGGTCCCAATATCTCCAATAAAAAGCGATGGATATTTGCGTTTATTGGCGGTGCTATAATGGGGTACGGTGCTCGAATGGCCAGAGGGTGTACTTCCGGTCAAGCTCTTAGTGGCGGTGCTGTGCTTTCTGTCGGTAGTTGGGCATTTATGTTTTCCATCTTTATCGGTGGTTATGCATTGGCCTACTTTTTTAGAAAAGTATGGAATTAATTCAAGGAGTTCACAATGGCACCATTTGATATTATTGCATTATTGGGAAAATCCCTTGGTTATATGGTTTATTTATTAATCGGTGTAGGGTTCGGCGCTGTACTCGAAATGTCAGGGTTCGGTGATTCCAGGAAGCTCTCCGCTCAATTCTACCTCAAAGACATGACCGTTTTGAAAGTGATGTTTACTGCAATTGTTGTGGCAATGGTATTGATTTTTTCATTCTCATCCATGCAGTTTGTCGATTTCAGCAGGGTATATGTTAATCCCACTTATCTTATCCCTGGAATTCTCGGCGGACTGATTATGGGAATCGGTTTTGTCATCGGTGGATTCTGTCCCGGTACCTCTATTGTCGCATTGTCTACTCTTAAAGTCGATGGCTTTATGTTTGCGATCGGTGTAGCGTTCGGTGGATATGTATTCGGTGAAAGTGTTTCGCTTTTCCAGGGCTTCCAGAACTCCACTTATATGGGGCGATTTATTCTTCCTGAGTTATTTGGAATAAGTACAGGTCTTACGGTATTGCTTATCGTTTTAATGGCTCTTGTGATGTTTTATTGGGCTGAAATCTCCGAAAGTTTCTTCGGTAAGAAAATCTCCTGGAACGATATCCCCAAACTTCCTAAAAATATAGTAAAGATTATTGCTTCTGCGCTATTGGTTTTTGTTGCGCTATTTACTCTTATTTCCGGTCAACCTACACCCGAAGAACGATGGAACTGGATAAAAAATAAAGAAAGTAAAAACCTGGTTCAACGTTCTGTTTTTGTTCATCCCGGTGAACTTGCCGAAGTAATGAACGATACATTGTTTTATTCCACCCTTCTCGATGTACGAAATGAAACCGATTATAACTTATTTCATCTGGACAATGCGAAACGCGTTACATTCTCAAATTTGCATGATCCTGCATACATAAAAAAGCTCATAGACGTTCCTGATAATACGGTTGTCGTAGTCATGTCCAATAATGAAACAGATGCTGTTAAAGCATGGAAATTATTACGTGCACAAGGTGTTATGAATGTATATATACTTGATGGTGGGATTAATCGCTGGTTGAAAATTTTCCCGTTGAAACCCGGTATTGCCACGCCAATAACTGTAGAAGCGAAGGCAGATAATGAAATTTTGGATTACCGGTTTACAAAATCCGTAGGAGATACCATTCTTATCGCTTCAAATCCGTTTACAGAAATGAAACCCACTGATTTTAAACTTCAATTCGATCGTAAAGTAAAGATGAAAAAGAAGAAAGTCATCACCGGTGGGTGCGGATAACCTCGAATTGGGGAATGTTCCGTTTTTGCATTCTTATTTCCCTGTGATGGGGGAGTAGAAGCATTTTTTAGATTATTATTATTGAAATGAGAGCATGAAAAGCGGGGGTCTCCTACCCGGTCAAGTAGCAGACCCCCTATTAATTGAACATTCTCCTTCCAGGAAGAACAATTTGACTCCGAAAAGCCAAACTGTAACTAAAGTATATGTTAATTTAATTCCAAAATCAA
>JAKAGC010000178.1 GCA_021817755.1 Acidobacteriota bacterium
AATACCCTCTAAGAACATGGCATTGCGAATGTAAGCAGACTCCCTTTCTCTATCAGGGTTTTACTCGAAAACGTTATGCGAAATTTCGACCGGTATAAAGGCAAAACCGTTAAAGAAGAAGATGTAATCAATGTCGCGAATTGGAAACCTCAATATGAAACCAAAGTAGAGGTCCCCTTCTATCCTTACCGCGTCGTTATGCAGGATTTTACCGGAGTCCCTGCTGTTGTCGATCTCGCAGCAATGAGAAATACAGTCAAAGAACTGGGAAAAGATTCTTCCCGAATCAACCCTGCCGTTCCTGTTGATCTCATTGTCGATCATTCCGTTCAGGTTGACTATTACGGCTCACATAATGCACTTGTGAAAAACCTTGAAATGGAATACCAACGAAACAATGAACGTTACTCATTACTCAAATGGGCTCAAAAAACCTTTGATCGTTTCAGGATATTCCCTCCCGGAGCAGGTATTATCCATCAGGTCAACCTCGAATACCTTGCAAAAGTAGTAGCCGTTGAAAATATTGATGGTCATATGGTTGCTTTTCCCGATACACTGGTCGGAACCGATTCCCATACCACTATGATAAACGGTATAGGAATAATCGGATGGGGAGTTGGAGGTATCGAAGCCGAATCCGCAATTTTAGGCCAGCCCATCTATATTAAAATTCCAGAAGTCATCGGCGTTAAACTTATCGGCACACTTCCTCCCGGTTCAACTGCCACTGATCTTGTACTCACAATTACTCAGCTTCTTAGAAAAGAGAATGTTGTCGAAAAATTCGTTGAATTTTTCGGACCAGGCATTCATTCCCTTCCACTCCCTGATCGTGCCACAATTGCCAATATGGCCCCCGAATACGGAGCCACAGTAGGTTACTTCCCCGTCGATCAACAAGTTCTCGATTATCTCGCTCTTACAGGCCGAGAAGAAATCGTAGAACTCGTTGAAATGTACAGCCGCCTTCAGGGAATCTTCTATACCCATGATGAACACCCCCAGTATACCAAAGAAATTATACTTGATCTTGCAACCGTTCAACCCTCACTCGCCGGTCCCTCTCGCCCACAGGATCGCGTACTTTTACAAGACATAAAATCTTCTTTTGAAGATCATATCAATAACTTATCCACTGACCAGCAATCCCAAAAGAAAGAAATCACTGTAACCATCGACAATCAAAGTGAAACCCTCACCCACGGAAGTGTTGTTATTGCTGCCATTACATCTTGTACCAATACTTCCAATCCCCGTGTCCTCATCGGTGCCGGACTTCTTGCCAGGAATGCCGTCCAAAGAGGACTCAAAGTAAAAAAATATGTCAAAACCTCTTTTGCACCCGGCTCCCGTGCAGTAGGTGGATATATGGAAAAAACAGGATTAATGCCCTACCTCGAAAAACTCGGATTCAATATCATCGCCTATGGCTGTACCACTTGCATCGGTAACAGTGGCCCACTTCATCCATCCATCGAAGCTGCAATTCGGGAAAATCACCTTGTTGCTGCTGCCGTTTTATCCGGCAACCGTAACTTTGAAGCCCGTATCCACCAGGAAGTAAAAGCCAATTATCTCGCTTCCCCTCCACTCGTTGTCGCTTTTGCTCTTGCTGGTACAGTCCAAATCGACATGCAAACTCAACCCCTCGGTATCGATATCCATGGCAAACCCGTTTTCCTTAAAGATATCTGGCCTCAGCCCCAGGAAATAATTAAAATTATGCAACAGGTCATCAATCCCGCAGTCTACAAAGAAAAATACGCCAATATACTCGAAGGAGACAAAAATTGGCAAGACTTACCCATAAAAGAAGGTGATACTTTCGACTGGAACCAATCCTCCACCTATATCCGCCGGGTTCCCTTTCTTGATGATTTCAATATGACCCCCCCTAAATTGAATGATATCATCGAAGCACGACTACTTTTAATGTTAGGTGATTCAGTTACCACCGATCACATATCACCCGCTGGAGCCATAGATCAGGATTACCCCGCAGGTCAGTACCTCATCCATCATCAAGTCACCCCCCAGGATTTTAATTCTTACGGATCCAGGCGTGGAAATCATGAAGTCATGATGCGAGGAACTTTCGGCAATATACGTATCAAAAACAAACTCGTTTCCCCTGTCGAAGGCGGATATACACGCATACTACCCCAGAATGAACAGGCATATATTTTCGATGCCGCTACAGAATACAAAAAACAAGGTGTTCCCTTAATAATTATTGCAGGTAAAGAATACGGAACCGGGTCATCCCGCGATTGGGCTGCGAAAGGAACTCTCCTTCTCGGTGTCCGTGCTGTAATTGCCGAATCTTTTGAACGCATTCACCGGAGTAATCTCATCGGTATGGGTGTTCTTCCTCTTCAATTCGAACCTAGCATTAATCCCCAAACCCTCGGTTTAACCGGAACTGAACGATTTACCATCAAAGATATAGACTCTGTTTCACCTGGGAAGCCATTAACCGTAACTGTTGTTTCCGATACAGGAAAATCTTTCTCTTTTAATGTCATATCCCGCCTCGATACTGAAATCGAAGTCGCCTATTACAAACACCAAGGAATCCTTCCCTATGTTCTCAGGGAGATGATTGTTGAATAAAATATAACCCTCAATTAAATTGTTTCCTTTTAAAAAAGCGTTCCATCCTGATTAACTCTGTTTGCGATTTTTCATAAAAAAAGTAAATGAAGATAATCTCCGGTGTGCCGCTCTGAGGCAGCACACCCTTAAAACCTTTTATATCGCTCTCATAAGATAGGTAAGTCTTAAATTATAGTCTTTTTCACAGTACTATTAAATATCCGAAACGTCCAGGATGTGTTTCAGCATTTTTTCCGAGCGTTTATCATCCGGGTTCAGCTCCACCGCTTTCCTGAAAATGTTCACTGCTTCCGCCATATTACCGGATTCAAAATGTGCATACCCCAGGTGATACAGCACTGCTTCATCTTCCGAACAGCATGACATTAGTTTTCCCAGGTGTTGGATCGCTTTCTTGTATTCACCCTGGGCATTGTAATTCACTCCCAGATGATAATTGGCGATAAAGGAACTCGGTTTATACTCCAGCAGTTTATTATAAGATTCGATCGCTTTTTGTTGTTCCCCGATATGGAAATAGGTTATACCCAACCAATAGTAGGAGATCGCAAACTGTGGATTGAATTTTAGGCAGGTTTCAAAACTCTCAATCGCTTTTCGAATCTGAGCCCGCCTGTAATAACTGATTCCTATGTAGTAGTAGGTATCTGCCAGATCACTTTTGATCTCGATTGATTTTTTATAATTTTCGATGGATTTATCCATTTCACCCAACTGGTAGTACAACCCACCGAGGTAGCGATAGGAATAGGGATTTTTACCTTCCATTCCATTGTATTTTTCATAGGTTTCGATCGCACCCCGCAAATCCCCATTGTGTTTCAATTCTCTTGCCTTCAACAGCAGGTACGCCGGATTCGATTCGTTTTGAAACGGATTCCCACACAATGGACAAAAATGATATTCCGGATCAAAGCTTTTGTTGCATTCGTGGCAATGGTTCATGTTATTCTCCTTTAAGAACTAAATCATAGTTTTGACCAATCGCATTCAAATTATCTAAGACTTTTTTCATTAACGGAACAGTTACCGAATTCGCTTCAGTAGCTTCATATTCTACTTCGCCCGCTATGTAAATCCGATCCTGTCCTTCAGCCAACTGTGAATGTTTCAATAACCGGATGAAGTAGTCCATCTTGTTTTCGATCGCATCCTGTCCAGCAAAAGCAGCCGGATTGATAACCCCCATGAAGTGTGCCACTTCAGGCGGTTGATTCTTTTTGCCGTAAACATCCGTTCCCACTGCTCCATCCGAAAAAACACCACAGAGAATATCCACCAGAGTAGCCAGTCCGTAACCTTTATGTCCTGCATTAATCATTCCCTCGCCACCGATGGGAAGCAATCCTCCGCCTTTCCGGTTTGCCAGGTTATCCAGCACCCGTTTCGCATCCGTTGTAGCACATCCTTTTTCATCCGTTGCCCATGTTTTCGGCATCGAATCCCCTTTACGTGCATAAACTTCCACTTTCCCTCTCGGTACTGTCGAAGTCGCCATATCCAGAAGGAAAGGGCGTTCCTGTTTCGTCGGCACTCCCATAGAAATAGGATTTGTTCCCAGTACCGCATCTTTTCCGAAGGTCGGAACCACGAGCGGTGCTGAGTTCGTAAATGAGAATCCGATCATTTTTTCTTTCAAAGCCATTAATGTATAATAACCTGCGATGCCATAGTGATTTGAATTTCGAATCGTAGCAAAACACATATAGTTTTTCCGGGCTTTTTCAATACACCGTTTCATCGTTTCATAGCCCACCATCTGGCCAATTCCACCATTCGCATCGATTAAAAGCGAAACAGGAGTTTCCACAACTGTTTTAAATTCCGCATTAATCTTGATAGCATTTATTTTGATATCATCCACATAACGTTGCAATCTTGCTACTCCATGTGATTCGATACCACGTAAATCTGCTATCACCAGCACATCTGCTGTTATCTCCGCTTGTTCCTTGCTCATTCCTACTTTCATAAAAACATTCTTCACAAACTCTTTTAACTCGTGTGTTTTTACTCTTATTGTGTCTGTCATATTGTCCTCCTAATTGTAACCATACATCTTTTCTTAAAGATTAGAAATAATTGCCTTTGCAAATTCGGAAGTTTTCAACGGTTCCACATTTCCAATTTGTCTTGCCAGATCATAAGTCACTTTCTTATCCAAAATTGCTTTTCCAATCGCATATTTGATTCGATTTGCCGCTTCTTCCCATCCAATATGCTCCAACATCATCAATGCCGAAAGTAGAATCGACCCCGGATTTACTTTATCCTGCCCCGCATATTTCGGTGCAGTACCATGTGTCGCTTCAAACAACGCCACATCATCTCTCAGATTTCCTCCCGGTGCCATTCCCAATCCCCCCACCTGTGCCGCTGCCGCATCCGATAAATAATCACCGTTTAAATTCGGTGTTGCCAACACATCATATTCATCAGGCCTCAACAACAATTGTTGGAACATCGAATCCGCGATCCGGTCCTTAATAATAACTTTTCCTTCAGACCGTGCACCCTCTCCAACAGCATCCTCTGTAACCGTAACATCTCCAAATTCACGCGCCGCCAATTCATATCCCCATGTTTTGAAATATCCTTCAGTATATTTCATGATATTTCCTTTATGCACCAGTGTAACGCTCTTCCGGTTATGCGATATCGCATACCGGATCGCCATCCGAATTAGACGTTCCGAACCCTGTTTCGACATCGGTTTAATCCCAATCGATGCTCCAGGTGTTACATTTTTCTTCATTGTTTTTAATAGTTCGATGATCGAATTTGCTTCCGGTGAACCCGCCGGAAATTCGATACCAGCATAGACATCCTCTGTATTTTCACGAAAAATTACTACATCCAATTTCTCCGGTTCTTTCATCGGTGAAGGAACCCCTTTAATATAGCTTACCGGACGAATACAAGCATACAGATCCAACACCTGTCTCAATGTCACATTAATACTTCGGAACCCCCCTCCAATAGGCGTCGTTAACGGACCTTTTATTGCCACCCTATATTCTTCAATCAATTTCGGTGTTTCATCCGGTAAATAGAGTCCCAATTGCTTAAACGCTTTCTCGCCTGCTAAAATTTCTTTCCATTCGATTTTACGCCCCTGTCCGTATTCTTTTTCAACCCCAGCATCTATTATTTCAATCATCGCCGGCGTAATATCTACACCGATTCCATCTCCTTCGATATAAAGAATCACCGGTTTATCAGGGACCACTAATTTTCCATCTTTGTAAATTATTTTATCAGACATTGTCAATCTATGCCTCCGTTCAAATTGTAGAATTTTAACAAAAGATTGTCAAGAATTTTTTTGAAAATTTTATTTAATGTTCTCAGTAAAGAAAAAAGGTGGAAATAAAACATAACCTCCATACTATTTTATTTTTTTTTAACATTTTTTTTTAACAACTATTGCAAATTATTTTTCAATCTAGTATAACCTATTGCGCAAATAAATTATTGCAGGAGACTAACATGGAGAAAGCTACATTAACTATTGGGGAGCAGGTAATAGAGCTTCCCGTAATCATTGGTACAGAAGGAGAAAAGGACATCGATATCCAGCAATTAAGAGCAAAAACCGGATTTATTACATATGATCCCGGATATGGGAACACCGGAAGTTGTTCCAGTGCTATTACATTTATCGATGGAGAAGTCGGGATATTGCGTTATCGTGGAATCCCTATCGAGCAGTTCGATCGCCCCAATCCTGATTTTATTGAAGTTGTATTCCTCGTTATATTCGGGCATTTACCCACCAGGAATGAGTTGTCCGAATTCAAAAACATGCTGCGGGAAAATGAGCATCTTCATGAATCCATGAAGCATCATTTTGAAGGATTCCCCCCTTATGCTCCCCCAATGGCCAGTTTATCCGCCATGATTAATGCCATGTCCTGTTTTCATCCTGAATTGTTAAAATTAGATGAAGAGGGCTCATTCGAAGAAGCCAGTGCACGGTTAATCAGTAAAATTCGCACCATTGCCGCTTATTCCTACAGACATTCCAAAGGATTGCCATTAATGTATCCACAACCCGATTATGAATATTGTGCCAATTTCCTTCACATGATGTTTTCACTTCCCAATAAACCCTATAAAGCCAGCAAAGAAATTGAAGATGCCATGAATCTCATATTCCTGCTTCATGCCGATCATGAACAAAATTGCAGTACATCCACAGTGCGAATGGTCGGTTCCAGCCAGGCCAATCTTTTCGCTTCTTGTGCATCCGGTGTTTGTGCTCTTTGGGGCCCCTTACATGGCGGTGCAAACCTCGCTGTTATTGAAATGCTTGAAGAAATCCATAAAGGTGGATTATCTCCTGAAAAATGTATCGAAATGGCAAAAGATAAGGATAGTAAATTCCGCTTAATGGGGTTCGGTCACCGCGTGTATAAAAACTATGATCCCAGGGCCAGGATATTAAAAAAAGCCTGCGATAAAGTCCTTGATAAGCTTGGAATCAAAGACCCCCTCCTCGATATTGCAAGGAAACTCGAAGAACTTGCTTTAAAGGATTCCTATTTCGTTGAGAGGAAATTGTATCCCAATGTCGATTTTTATAGCGGTATTATTATGAGAGCCATTGGCATCCCCACCGAGATGTTCCCAGTAATGTTTTCAATCGGAAGATTACCCGGCTGGATTGCTCAATGGAAAGAACAGAACGAAATGCCCGGTGCTAAAATTAGTCGCCCCAGGCAGATTTATATCGGAGAAACTATACACAATTATATCCCCATCGAAGATCGCAAATAAAATAAAAAAAGATGGTGTCCCCGTATACTGATCCTGTTCACAGTTAATAAAAAAAACGTTTACAACATCCATGACATAGTAAGCCCAATTTATTATTATCATTAATATTCGGGGCACCATCTTTTTTTTGCATTCTTCCCGAGAAACGTTCTGTTTCTATTTGCTATCCTTTTTTCT
>JAKAGC010000179.1 GCA_021817755.1 Acidobacteriota bacterium
TTACCGTACTTTCTTTATACTCTGTTTTTTCTCTGGATAAGATAATACCTGTTGTTTCATGAAAACCGGAAATAATAAATTCAATTAAAGGATAAAGTACATCTTTGCTACCGATCATTTCTGCAATAGTTAGATTGGCAGAAGATGTTTTTTCCTGCTTTTTATTGAATGCATGAATTATTTCCTCTCGCTTTTTCAGGTTTTGAAGCATTAGTTCGCTTCGCCATTCTATCTCATCTTTTACAATAGTATTTAAATCATTTTGAAAATGTTTGGCATCACCAAGGAAAACACACCCCACAAAATCTTCTCTGACCTGTATTACTTTAGCAATAGCCTGGAAACTCTTCCCAGGCATTTCGATGTTAGTAACAATTATATCATCTATTTTCGGGGCATCTGCCATATCGATCACTGAAAACCCAATTCCACCTACTGAAATATCAGAAAGGATACCCTTTATTTTCAAATCGAATGCTTTATTGTATATTGAAATTACTTTATTTTCCCTGGATTCGAATTTAAGACGGGGAAATTTTCTTCGATCAAAAGTCTCAAGTTTTTTGGGGATAGCACAGAAATATGTATATTCATCCATTCCCATTCTTAATTGTGTCTTAAACCGAAAAATAAAAGTATAAGAATAAAATACTAAATAACCTTCAGTATTTTTTGGGATACCGGATATCTGCATCATCAAACCCTCAGAAGTAACATTCAGAAATCGTGTTTTAAATCTATTATTGGGTTCATCCAATGAGGTGAAATAGCATATTCGGCTGTAAGAATAGAGAGTAATATTCAGATACTTTATTATCGAAAGCGGGTTCGTAATTTCCATAATTAGATTATAATCCGATTTGGTTTCTTTGTAAAGGTTATGAGCTCATTTTATTTATCTGGAAAACAGCATATTATTGGAAATCCACGGCATCCATACAGAGGGCATATACACCATTGGGATCATTCAATGCAAAGACTCGTTTGTATTGTTCCATAAGCATCCGAATAATACTACTGACTGAACCTGGAGTCGTGGTATGTGAGATAGAGTGATCAAGCGATTGATTAGATTGAGAAAAAAAACGGGCCATCAATTGTTGTTTGAAAGATGGTGTTTGACGAAAATATTTTACATTATATCTTTTTCCTAGTTTTGCAAGATTCGCTGCCGAATCAAGTGCATCGGAGAAAAACCCCATCTTATCCACAAGACCTAATTTAAATGCATCGGAACCAATCCAAACACGCCCTTGAGCAATCTGATCGATTTGCTCCGGGGTTTTCTTCCTTGCTTTGGCCACGAGTGTAATAAATCGATTATATCCTTTATCGATAATTGATTGAATACCTTCAGCAACTTCCGGAGAAATCGGGCGGTCAGGACGTCCGATCCCCGCCATCTTATTTGTTTGAACTCCATCGACATGAATTCCCAGATAATTAGCCATAGGTTTATAAAACGTAGGAAAAAGTCCAAAAATTCCAATCGATCCGGTAATGGTAGTAGGATTCGCCCAAACTTCATCGGAAGCCATACTTATCCAATATCCCCCTGATGCCGCAACACTTCCCATTGATATAACTACTTTTTTCCCATCTTTTTGAGCTATTTCCAGCTCCCTTCTGATAACTTCAGAAGCAAAACTACTACCTCCAGGACTATCCACTTTTAAAACAATAGCTTTTACATTTGGTTCAAGACGTGCTTTCCGAATCAATTCCGCTGTGGAATCTCCTCCTATTGAGCCTGGCGACTGATACCCATCCAAAATGGTCCCACTTGCAATAATTACACCTACTACATCCCCGGATTGGTTATCACCCCACCTGTCCTCTGTTAATGATTCTAAATAATCAAGATAGTTAATCCCACTGTAAGAATGGGTATTCGGATCTTCACCGGCTAAGTCAATCAATCGTGTAGAAAGTTCATCGCTGTATAGTGTACCATCGATCAGCTTTTTTTCTTTAGCGACAGTTCCACCATCACCATTCGCTTCTTTGATTAAATCCACAAAACGGTCTATATACAAAGTAATCGCCTCCGGTGTTACCTTACGAGAGAGGGCTATATCTTTCACATAGGAATCCCATAATACAGAAAGATACCTTAAATTAGCTTCTTTGGCTTCATCAGACATATTATTGCGAAGATAAGGCTCAACTGCCGATTTATATTTCCCTACACGAAAAACATTTACTTCAATACCCAATTTGTCTAAACCTTCTTTATAAAACCATGCATAGCGGCTGTAACCCTCGATAAGTACCTGCCCCATCGGATGCATATAAATTTCATTAGCTTTTGATGCCAAATAATATGAATCACGTGTATAACTATCAGAAAATGCAATTATTTTCTTCCCGGATTTTTTAAAACGCTCTATTGCATTACCAATTTCTTGTAATTTAGATAAACCTGCACTTCCCATCTCACTCAAATCCAACAATAGTACTCTAACTCGAGTATCATTTCTCCCGGATTCAATGGCATCTATAATATCTTTCAGAACACAACCGGTTTGATAAGTTCCTGTCAATTCATGGGCGGGTGTGAAGAAATCAGGAAGACTACTTTCTTCCAAGATATTTCCTTCGGGTTTAAGAATTAATACCGTAGAATAAGGGACAGTAGGACGGTAGTCTTTCAAAAAAAAAGAAACTACCCAAAATAAAATAAGAAAAAATATGAAATTCAGAAGAATAATACGAATGAGGTTCAAACCTTTCAATCCACTCCGAATCATATTTTTGAAGCTGCCTTTTTCTTCATTCATCGAGGAACCTCCTATTATTAGAAAAACACTAAATCAAGATTAGATTATAATATGAAGAAGCTTTTTTATCAATAGTAAAAGAGGTTTTCCCGTTTCTCTTTTTACTTCAGTAATATTTATCCCATTTTTCTCCTTAAAAGAATAAAAAATGATTGACAAAAATAAAAAAAGATATTATATTATAACCAAACAATGGGCGAACAAAATATTATACCGAATGTCTGCATAAGGAAAATCATTCATATTGATATGGATGCATTCTATGCATCAGTGGAACAACGAGATAATCCATCTCTTATCGGAAAACCGGTAATAGTAGGAGGTCCCCCAAATAGCCGAGGGGTTGTCTCAACGTGTTCATATGAAGCCCGAAAATTTGGAGTTCATTCGGCGATGTCATCGAGCCAAGCTTACCGGTTATGCCCGGAAGGCATTTTTGTAAAACCAAGATTTGAAGTATATAAAAAAGTATCTCTTGAAATTCGATCCATTTTCCATGAATATACAGATTTAGTAGAACCTCTTTCATTAGACGAAGCCTACCTTGATGTAACAGATAACAAAAAAGGTATTCCCCTTGCTACAGAAATCGCAAAAGAAATTCTAAAAAAAATCAAAGAAAAAACCGGATTAAATGCTTCTGCCGGAATATCCTTCAATAAATTTCTCGCTAAAGTAGCATCAGGTTACCGGAAACCAAAAGGTTTCACTGTTATTACCCCTCGAACAGCAGATGCCTTTATCGATAACCTTCCAATAGGAAAATTTTACGGTGTTGGAAAAGTTACCGAAAATAAAATGCTATCAATAGGAATAAAAAACGGAGCGGATTTGAAGAAAATTTCCAGGGATGAATTAATTCATCATTTCGGTAAGGCGGGAAATTACTATTTTGACATTGCACATGGAAATGACAACCGAGAAGTCACTCCGAATCGAATAAGAAAATCAATCGGCAAAGAGATTACCCTTTCAAAAGATATAGATGATAGAGAAGAAATGCTGAATATTCTGAAAGAAATAGCAAACGATCTAGAAATCTACTTAAAAAAGCATAATGTAAAAGGAAAAACAGTAACTCTAAAAATTAAATTTTTTAATTTCAAAAGCATCAGCCGCAGTTTAACAGTGGATGAGCCTATCCAGGAATCAAAGATTATTATGAAAATCATTTTTGATCTTATAGAGAAGACTGACGCTGGAAAAATTAGAGTTCGACTTTTAGGAATTTCTTTATCAACACTGCAATTCAATTAAATCTCCACTTCATCATTCCTTTCAATTCAAAAAAAATGTAATAGAATATTATGATGTATCCGATTAACTATCAGGGGTTCCCACTACTGAAGTAGAAATTTTTCTTTTTTTTCCCTTTACAAAATTTAGATACTCTTCAATTTCCTCACTTGCAATTACTTTAAGTTCAAGTAATTTGGCGAGAATGAGTTGTTCGATCACAGGAACCTGCATCAATTCAAGTAATTCAAGATATCGTTCAAACTTGGGATCACCTTTCGGGATATGGCACCCTAACCGGGAAACAGCATTTGATTTGGTATCTTCTGTAGTGAGGAATATATCTCCACTACTATTCAATAACCAATTACTATTCAAATGGTATGTTTCATAGAAATAATGAATATACTTCACACCCGGAAAGGTTTTCCCAACTTCGATATTAGTTACAGTAGATTGATACACATTCAATTCTTCGGCTAATTGAGCCTGAGTCTTCCCAATCGCCTCCCTGAACTGCTTAAACCTCTTACCTATTTCTTTTTTAATGGAATTACAATCTAAATCTATCATGTTTCTCTTCATTGAACTACAAATGTTTTATTTTTTCATTTTTTAGCCACAACATATTCAACTCATTCATAAAAAAACAAAATAATCTCATCATTTTAATTCGAACATTAATATAAATCATTTTCGTAAGAAATGCAAGAAAAAATAGTTACAATTAGTGGAAAAAATACTTTGTAAATTTACAACTATAAAATCAAAATGTAATAGCTATTCAAGACCCCTTAATTGGTGTATAATATAAATTGGATGAACCGATGAAACTGATAAAATTTCAATTGAGTGACTGGTTGATGCTTCTGGTAGTACAGATTTGGGCACTAAACCTTTCGTTGATAAAAATCGCTCTTAAAGAGTTACCACCAATTCCATTTAATGGAATACGATTGATGTTCGGTTCCTTAGTGCTTATTATCTGGCTCCTCAAAGTTGAAGGAAACTTGAAAGTCAAACGTGAGCACCTTTTTAAAATTATTATTCTTTCCATTACCGGTTATACGATCTATCAATATGTATTTATAAAAGGAATAAATTATACGACAGTATCAAATACAGCAGTAATATTCGGAATTTCCCCCATACTTATATCTATTTTTAGTATTATGTTTAAACAGGAAAAAATTAAACCCATCGCCTGGGTAGGAATATTCCTCGGATTCCTTGGAGTTTATCTTACTATTTCAGGAAAATCAGGAGGGTTTGAAATTTCTGCATCCAATATCAAAGGAGATATTCTCATATTACTCGCGGTTATATTGTGGGCACATTATTCGGTTTCAGCAAGACCTTTACTTAAATTCTATTCCCCACTTAAATTTACCGCACTAACAATGTCCATCGGTTCAGTATTATTTTTCCCTTTTAGTTTAGCAGAAGTAGTAAAATTAGATTATTCAGTTATCTCAATAAAAGCATGGTTATTCCTTGCATATTCAGGAGTGATGGGATTGGCAGTAGGATTGATTTTATGGTTTTTTTCAGTAAAAAAGGTAGGAAACAGTCAAACTGCCGTATACTCAAACATTCAACCTATTTTTTCAGTACTATATGCATGGGTAATTTTATCCGAATCCATTCCTCCTGCCCTTTTACTAGGAGGGGTAATTATTATCCTTGGAATTATTTTCACCCATATGGGTAGACAGCATATATAAGTTTATCTTTGATAAACAGAATTTTCTTTTATTTTAAGGTGATTATTATGAAAACAAATGACTTTTCAAAAAAAACTATCGAAATTTTAAGAGAAATTCGAAAACAACAACCAGTTATTCACCATATCACCAATTATGTGGTGATGAATAGTACAGCCAATATTACACTGGCAATTGGAGCTTCTCCAATAATGGCCCATACTCATGAAGAATTGGATGAATTATCTGCTTTTTCACGCGCTTTGAATTTAAATATCGGAACGCTTGAACCCTACTGGATCGATTCGATGTTGATAGCAGGAAGGGCTGCAGCCAAGAAAGGAATTCCAATTATTCTTGATCCCGTAGGCTCCGGGGCAACAACCTACAGGACAGAAACAGTAAAAAAACTCCTGGAGGAATTACCGGTAACAGTAATAAGGGGAAATGCATCAGAAATCATGTCATTATTTAGTAATAAAGAGAAATTCCGAATACGAGGAGTAGATTCACTTGAAAAAGTGGAATCTGTTCGGGAGGGAGCATTTCTATTAGCTAAAAAATTAAAAAAAGTTATTGCTATAACAGGACCAGTAGATTATATCACAGATGGAGAACGTGAAGCTGAAGTTCATAATGGACACCCGATGTTCGGAAAGGTAACAGGTACAGGATGCGCAGCAACAACAGCTATTTCATGCTTCTGTTCAGTTGAAATCGATCCCTTTATCGCATCAGTATCCGCTCTCGGTTATTATGGATTGGCAGGAGAAGAAGCAGTAAAAGTATCAAATGGACCAGGAACTTTTCAGGCTGCTTTATATGATGCATTACACAATTTGTCAATCGATACAATGATAGAAAAACTTAAAATCCATTCTCTAAAAACCTCACATAAAGAATCAAGCAATGAGTAAACCTTCTTTACACGATTACAGGTTGTATTTTGTAACTGAATCCCATTTGAATCGTGGCTATAGCATAATGGAGCAGGTTCAAGCAGTTTTAAGAGCAGGCGTGAAAATCATCCAATTACGCGAAAAGGATATGGATGAAGAAAAGTTTATTGCTCTTGCATCAAAAATAGCAGAAATAGTACATAAAGAAAATGCTTATTTAATAATTGATGACCGAGTAAAGGTTGCTAACCAATCAGGAGCGGATGGAGTTCACTTAGGGCAGCATGATATGCCTCTACCTGAAGCTAGGACAATATTAGGAAATGAAAAAATAATCGGGATCTCGGTTAAAACTGAAATCGAAGCATTGACTGCCCAAATACAAGGAGCAGATTACGTGGCAGTGAATGGAGTTTTTCCAACCAAAACAAAAACCGACCTCGGGGAATTACCAGGATTGGAAGGAGTCCAACGCATTCGAAATTGTACAAATATTCCCGTCATAGGAATCGGAGGGATTCACCCTGAAAATTGCCGAAGTGTGATTGAAGCAGGAGCCGACGGAATTGCAGTCATAACCGCCATTACAATGGCAGAGGATATGGAGAAAATTTGTCGTATATTTTTTGAAACCCTTAGATAAAAAAATGTTATATTCTACTATTTTTTTATAAAAGATGACATAATCTGATTAATTATTAAAAACAATAAAGGGATTAAAACGCATTAACTTAGGATCTTTGGTAGAAATTGCAAGTAATTTACCTTCATCATCGAAAATACGGAAGAAATCATTATCGTTGCCAGTAATAATTTTAATAACATCACCCGGTATAATATCTTTTCCATTTAAAACAGAGAAGCTGGCTCCGGGAGAGACAA
>JAKAGC010000180.1 GCA_021817755.1 Acidobacteriota bacterium
TCTTCTTTCTATTCCCAATGAATTTGTGAAGCGGTTGTATTATGATTATTTTAAAGAAACATTTATGGAAGTATATTCATTTAATTTGGATATGGGGTCTTTTTTCAAATTATTTGAGGAGATGGCCTTTTGGGGGAAATGGGAGGGGATGATAGAGTATATCGGAGCACGCATGGAAGCATCTGTTAGTTTACGGGATTTGATGAATGGAGAAAAAGCACACCAGGTGTTCTGGAATGTGTATCTTGGACTTAGTACGCTATATAATGTATATTCTGAAAAAGAAATGAATCAGGGTTATGCAGACCTTGTCATGGAACCATTAATCCTTCAGAATCCAAATATCAAGTTCTCTTATATCATAGAGATTAAATATATAAAACCAGTGGAGTTTGAAAAATTTAAAAAGGAAGAGTGGGAAATAAAAATTCAAGATATAATTAAAGAGGCGGGGACCCAATTGAATAGGTACAGCCGGGATGAGAAATTCAAGAATGCCATTGGTCAAACCCAATTGAAGAAACTCATATTGGTTTTTAGTGGCAACAGGTTGGTTTATCATTCGGAAATTTAGTTTTTTTATTTATTGATTGTATTATCTAATTTGAGTGGTAATCAGTATTTTCCTGATAAAGAAATAAATTAGTACAAATACTAAAGTTGATAAATAATATCTCCGTTTTTAAGTATTTCATCAAAAAAACCTGAAGGATCATCCTGCCCGATTTCAAAAATAATTGGCTCAATTCTCGAATCAATCTGACGTCTCAGTTTAAAAAACTCAATTTCTGCATCGAGAATGTTCTCAGGTAAACGCTCTAATACAACCGCAACGTCAATATCGCTATCTACCCGTGCACTTCCTCTTGAATATGAACCAAAAAGAATGACCATCTTCACTGCAAAATATTTTTTGAGAAGTTCTGCATACTCTTTTAATTTTTCGATAACTTCTCTTTTATCCATGTGTAAAGCTCCCTGGTATTGATAATGATTTCTTCGGCTTTTTTTTCATCCAGAATTTTATTAATTTGTTCTTTATATGACGGATATCTGGCTTTTATATTAAGTGGCTCCAATAAATCGATGAAATTTTTTTGATTTTCGGAAAATAATTCATATATTCCTGCTTGTTCGGATAGAAATGTTAAATTATGCGTATACGGGGGAGTTTCATTGTGAATAAAGACATAAAAGGCTTTGAGAATTTTTTCTATTACCTGATGACACATAAATCCTACATATAGAAATCGCCTTGTTTGAAACATGGCATCAGCGGTCTCCAGGTCATAAGCAGAAATATTAATCCAATAATTAATTTTTGAATTATCATCCATATGGATATTATAATTTGAATTTGTTTCTATTTCAAGGTTTTCTTCAAAAAACTCCATGAAGCAGGAAAGGCCTTTTCTCAATTATCTTACAAGGAAGAGTGGAAAAAATTGTAAAATTTTTCTATCTGTGATATCATCTCACTATGTATGAAAGAATCAGATTCCGTAAGCTTTTAATCGAGGCTGTAGAGAAAAAATACAAATTGGTATTTACAGTCCCAATAAATCGGTTATTTACTTCCGGATAAGGAGAAAATCCATGGAAACGATTAAACAAAAAATAATTCCACATTTGAGATACAATAACGATGCAAAAGAAGCCGCTGAATTTTACACTTCCATTTTTCCTGCTTCAAAAATTGTAAATATTGATATAAGTCATGATTCGCAAGCAGGCGATTTACACAAGGTATCATTCGAATTATGGGGAGAAAAGTTCATCGCTGCCGATGCAGGACCTGATTTCAAGTTCACACCTGCCATATCGTTTATGGTAAATTTCGATCCCTTGTTTTTTGAATCATCGCCATCCCAAGAAGAAGCAGCAATAAAAAAGTTGGATGAAATCTGGGAAAAGCTATCTGAAGGCGGTATGGTAATGATGCCTGTCGGAGAGTATCCATTCAGTAAACGCTATGGTTGGATACAGGATAAATACGGCTTATCATGGCAGTTGATTCTTACCAATCCCGCAGGTGAAGCCAGACCGCCGATTATATCTTCGCTCTTGTTTGTGGGTGAAAGCTGCGGTCATGCCGAAGAAGCACTTAATTATTATCTCTCAATATTCAAAAACTCCAAACAAGGCAATATTGTCCGCTACATGGCCGGCCAAGAACCCAATAAAGAAGGAACAATAATGTTTTCGGATTTTATGCTTGAAAATTATTGGTTTTCGGCAATGGAAAGCGCTTACGACCATAAGTTTACCTTTAATGAAACAAAATCGTTTTTAGTTATCTGTGATGACCCCAAAGAGATCGATTATTACCGTGAAAATCTTTATGCTGATTCTAAATACATGCAAAATGGGTGGTTTAAAGATAAATTCGGTATTTCGTGGCAGGTTATCTCATCCGATATACTTCGATTTTGAATTCTTTAAAAATTAATTTCGAATTCGTAACTATTATATTTTATTATAGATGATTCGACCGATTAGAGCATATTAATTATGGCTATCGATTTTCTTTTGTATTTCATCGATGGAATCTTTAAATACTTGCTTCAACCGTTTATCATTTGTAGTAGAATAGAAATTGTAAAGTACCCTGATTGCTTCCCGATACCTTCCCGCTTCTTCATATAGCTTACTTGAAATAGATGGAACATACGGTGGATGGCCCGGAAGTTTGGCTGCTAATTCATAATACCTCGCGGCCAATCGGGTACGATTTAACCGGAAATAATAAAAGAATCCGATCATCTCGGGAAACTTCCAATCCATTGGATGATAAAACATCCCCAATTTCAATACATCGATTGCAGACTGTATATCCACAGGAGCAAGAAGATTCCCGGCCATTAATAATGCTTCCCGGTTCATTGGGTCCATTTCGACTGCTGTAACAAATAATGATTTTAAATGCCTGAACTTGAAGGTTTGCCTCTCCTTATAATGCGAACCATAATATGTTAGTGCCCGTGCCAGGATAAAATCGGATACCAAACCATTATGCCCAAGAGAAATAAATTTTAAATATTCCGCTTTTGGTAGATATAAATCCGATTCACTATCAGGTTGATAATCCGGTATATGGCTCAATGACTCCTGAGATGCCTTCCATGCAAACCCACAGATGAGAATGAGTACCAGAACTCCCGAAAGTCTGATAGTTTTCTTGAATGTCATTTCACTTCCCCGGTTAATTATAGTTCTTTTCGTTTGAATACGAAAATGGCCAGCATCATCACCAACATGGTATAAGCAATGGAATAAATCGTAGCATCCCTGAAAAATGAAAAAGAGAGAGTTAAACCATATACGATTTCGGTTTTCTTGTCGAGGAGTTGGAAATTAGGCAATAAACCGTGTAACCCGATTACAATATATTTTAAAACGATATTTCCCGAATTGTCGACTACCTGGGCGGCTTGTTCCAGCATATGACCGATAATATAAACCAATAAGGTTAAAAACATAGCTAAGGATGGAGATGTGAGAAAGGAAAATAGTAAAGCAAATGCAAGCAAAATCATCATTTCCAATAGAGTTAAATATGCAGCGGTTAAAAGCCCTTGAATCCATACCTCACCCTGTAAATATGATAAGAGAAACAACGTTGCACTGATTACGAGAATTCCACATAATACTGATGCCAGGATAGAAACCCAACTCCCGATAACATACTGCATCCGGGTGACAGGCCGTGAAAAAAGAATATATAGAGATTTATTTTCCAGGTTGCGGGTGAGGATATTCACTCCCAGGAATACCAGTATAAATAATGAAAAAAGATTCAATACGGATAACCCCAGATCTTTGGTTGCTTTTATCTCCTGACCCACTACCATTTCATTTAATATCAACGATGCGAATACTAATAATACAGAGGCTCCGGAAAGTGCTAAAAATACTTTATCCCGGATCATCTCTTGAAAAATAATCGATACTACAAGTTTAATCCTGTAAAATCCCCGTTGTTTCATGATAGGTCCCCATAGTATTGTTCCAATTGTTCCGCTATACCGGATTGAACGCGAACGATTCGCTTTCCTTGTGTCCGGGCATCTTCCATGAAAACCCATAAAACAGATTCATTCTCCACTTTTATCGATTGCTTCTCGTCTCCCTTCTCCCATTCGATTTTATACGAGCATTTTTCTCGCAGTTCTGAGAGACTTTTTTCCAGTAATATTTCTCCTTTAACCAAAACCAATACATCGGTACATAATGCATCGATATCATCCAGGTCATGAGTAGAAAACAGGATTGTTTTTCCTTCTTTGTAATAGGATTGAATCAAATCGATTACCATTCGCCGGCCATTGGGATCCAACCCGGACATCGGTTCATCTAAAACCAGCAAGTCCGGGGAGTGAATTATGGCTTGTGCAATTCCTATTCGCTGCCTCATGCCCTTTGAAAATTGATTTATTTTTTTATCTTTTTCCCGAAATAAGTTTACCCGTTTCAACATCGTATCGATTACTTCATTGGAATTGCTTTTATTCCATTGATTGGAAATCTTTAATGAGAATTCCAGTAATTCATGTGGCGTAACATGTTTAAAAAATTCCGGGTGCTCCGGAAGAAAACCGATGCGGTGTTTAACCGTTGATGTTTCAGCGGTTTGAAATAAACGGACTGTCCCGGTATAGCGCCCTGTAGGGATAATACCTGTGATGATTTTGAGAAGGGTAGTTTTTCCTGCTCCGTTGGGTCCTAATATTCCTACTACCCGGTTTTGCCGGATATTGAGATGAATATTTTTCAATGCATGAATGGAGCGAAAATTTTCCCGGTATATTTTTGACAATTCGGTAACTTCAATGATTGTATTCGGTGTACTCATAGAGGTATTGTAACATTTTTTTCGATGTTCATCAATTGGAGAATTTCATCATTACTTTATCCGGATTCTCTTTCCAGCCATTCCTTGATCCGGTTGCGAGAGATATTTAAACGGGATTTAACCGTACCTACTGGGATATCCAGGATTTCAGCGATTTCCAATTCCTTGAAGTTTTCCACGTATTTTAAATTAAAAACGATACGCTGTTTTAACGGAAGCCTTTCCACAAGTTCAAGAATTAATGCTCGTAGTTCTTCTGGGTCTTCGGATTGGAGTACCTGGAAATCATCTACCGCTATCCGGTCGTAAAGAATTTCCAGATCGTCCCCTGGAAGCGATAGCCGCTTATCTCGATTCAGGACGTTGATGGTGGAATTAACCGCAATGCGAAAAATCCAGTGTTTCAGTTTATTGAAATCCTGTAATTGATCTATTTTACGGATAATTTTGATAAATGTATCTTGCAGGATATCTGCTGTTTTTTCATTATCTTTAATCATGGAAAAGATTAAATGATAAAGTGGAATTTTAAATTCCTCATAGAGTAGATGAAATGCATCCGTGTTTCTTTTCTGTAATTTCCTATGGAAATCGGGATCGGAAAGGAGTTCTTCATTCACTGTCGATCTTCATTGCCCTGGAGGGATTTAATACAGGTTTCCATACTGGCGATCACGCTTGAAATCAAAGGCAGGATTTTTCCCAGGTATTCCTTATAAACTTCTCCCCATTCTGTTGCATTTTCAGTTGGGATCCCGCTTCTTTCCAGCTTTTTTGTACGTTTTAAAAATTCGAAGATCGGTCCCTGAGACCACATTTCGAGAATTTCGCCATCCTGAGGGTTTACATATAAGAGATTACGCACGCGATGGGCTTCTTCCAGGATTACCCGGGCCTGAAAAGTGGATGCGGAATCGATTTCATTCAATCGCGTAATTGCATTGGTTACTTTATTCCTATATTTCTTAAAAAATTGCAATTTTACCTTAAAGAAAGCAATCAATTTATTTTTATTTTCCCGGGAATAGAGAGTGGGAATCTGAAATAGTGCATTAAAGTCGATTGGAGGGCGCAAAAACACATAATCTTTCATGACTTGGTACAGGGGTGCTTGCACGATTTCGTTTAATATTCCACCTTCTGTGGCGTTGATAAAACGTTTCCCGGAAAACGTGGGAAATATTTTAGAAAGATAATTTTTATAGAGCATTAATTTATCGGAACTCATAACCGGATTCCCATAAATGTCCGGCATTTCCTTCACCCTGGAGATTCCTCCGATCGATTGCTTTTCCGAGCGTTGTAAATTTTCCAGGTCGGATGAATACTCCGTCCATTTTTCTTCCCAGGAAGTCCCCCGGCAATGATTACGCATCCCTGAGAATGCAAAATCCTGTCCTAAAAATACAATGGGCTCTAATCCCATATAAATAGCCAGGTTTAGGGCTACACTGATAACTGAACCCCATGCTTCGATTTCGCCGATTTCCCCAATTTGCTGTTCGATCATTTTTAGAATCGGTTTTCCTAGCGATATTGAGAATAGATGTTCCTTGAAATCTTTATAAACCCGCTCTGAAATTCCAGTGTCCGAAACAAGGAAATAGCGGATTTGATTTTCTGTTCCCTGAAGGTGCAAATAGTTTTTATAAGAAGGGTCAGCAGTTACTGTGAAGTGAGGGTGGATATCGCGTTTTAAAAGCGGTTTAAGAGCCGTATCCACACAGATAATAACTCCCCGGTCTTTCATTTTTTTTAGGTACAGGATATTTTTATCCAGCGAAGGTCCTGCTGATACAATGAAACCCGGGACTCCACGGAACCGGTTTTTTAATGCCTTTACCGGACGGGTATCCAGGATATTGCGGAGATTTTTTAAAATATTACGCGGTACCATTGCATCTTCGGCTAATCGGGTTTTAAAATCATAAAGCAGTGTTCTGATTTCATTATCGATAATTTCTTTCGCCGAATTGAAAAATTTTTCTTCAAACCGAACTTCTGATGCCAGTTCAAGTGTTTCAACCGTATCAAATGTCGTGATATCGATGAAGTTGTGGATAGTAGAAGCAATAGTATTTAAATCATTCCCAAGACATAAAAAGAAATCTTCCCTGTTTATGATCGATTCCCAGGAAAGAGTGTGAAGTGAGTGCTTAAAAATTTCGAAATTCGGTTCTATTACCAATAATCGGGAATGAGGAGGCTTTGCGTTTAATAGCAGGTCCAGATGGTATCCCAATCCCAGACCCAATATGATGAAATGCTCGGAGGAAAGATTCAATTTCCGAACCATATTAACCGCTTCTTCTTCCGGTTTGAATCGCGAGTGAATGTAAAAGTCCTGGTTATCTTTTTGAAAAATTAAAGTCGGATAGCCTGATCGAGCTTGTTCTATTCGAAAGTGTTCTCCCTCTATTGAATTTAGCAGATCATATAGACGGGGATTAAATTTTTTTACAACCCCCATGTTTTGGGAATA
Organism: Acidobacteriota bacterium; assembly: GCA_021817755.1. Lineage (GTDB taxonomy): Bacteria > Acidobacteriota > Aminicenantia > UBA2199 > UBA2199 > JAKAGC01. The sequence continues at coordinate 7,335 of JAKAGC010000180.1, forward strand.
TAGGTCCATGAGTATATTATTGTATTATATTCTTTCTTTTAAGTCAAAAGGGTGAGTACTGGTATCTGCAACAAATAAATCGATTCCATTTTTTTTAGAAATGAATCTGATTCGTTTCGAATTCTTTATCCACGCTTATAATCTAATTTATTGAGATCGGA
>JAKAGC010000181.1 GCA_021817755.1 Acidobacteriota bacterium
AAGCTTCGAAAATGGTTGAAAGAATAAAGACGAGTTTGTCAAACAGTTGAATCAATCCAGCTGTTTCAAGATAACAGCCACTCTAAAGTGTATTTTTGGTATAATAACAGCATGATAAAATACTTTATACGCAAAATGTTTGGTACGAGTAATGATCGTGAATTAAAAAAGCTCTTTCCCATCGTGGAAGAAATCAACCAACTCTCTCCAACAATGGAAAAACTTTCGGATGACGAATTAAAAGCTTATACACCGAAATTCAAACAGAGACTTGCAAACGGGGAAACGGAAGATGATATCCTGGTGGAGGCCTTCGCTGTTGTTCGTGAGGTTGGAAAACGTGTTTTAAACATGAGACACTTTGATGTTCAATTGATGGGAGGCGTTGTCCTGCATCAAGGAAAAATCTCCGAAATGAAAACAGGTGAAGGAAAAACACTTGTGGCCACCCTTGCAGCATACTTGAACGCTCTATCCGGGAAAGGTGTGCATGTTGTCACGGTCAACGATTACCTGGCACGAAGAGATAACGAATGGATGGGGAAAATATATCGATTCCTGGGACTTTCGGTTGGTGTTATTCAACACGACATCAGCGATCAAGAACGCAGGCATGCTTACAGTTGCGATATCACATATGGTACGAATAATGAATTCGGTTTCGATTACCTTCGTGATAATATGAAGTTCGATAAGGACAGTCTTGTTCAACGGGAATTTAATTTTGCCATCGTCGACGAAGTCGACTCCATATTAATCGACGAAGCACGAACCCCATTGATTATTTCCGGTCCCACTGAAGAATCGACATCATTTTATTATTATGTTAACGATTTTGTAAAAAAAGTCAAACAAAACGAGGAAAATTACGACCTGGATCATAAGACCCGGACAGTTGTATTAACTGAAAAGGGTATCACAGAAGCTGAAAGATTTTTTAAACTTGAAAACCTTTATGATCTTAAAAATATGGATACTCTCCATCAGATATATCAATCATTAAAAGCGCATCTCCTATTCACACGTGATGTGGATTATCTTGTTAAAGATAACCAGGTAATGATCGTCGATGAGTTTACAGGTCGTATGATGCCTGGTAGACGTTTTTCCGATGGGTTACACCAGGCCCTTGAAGCCAAAGAAATGGTTAAGATCGAACAAGAATACCAGACACATGCTACTATTACTTTCCAGAATTTATTCCGTATGTATAAAAAATTATCCGGTATGACTGGTACTGCATCGACAGAAGCGGAAGAATTCAGAACTATATATGGACTTCAGGTAGTCGAAATGCCCACTAACCGTCCCCTTATCCGAAATGAATTCGCCGATATGATCTACGGAAGCAAAGAAGAAAAATGGGTAGCGGTTACTGAGGAAATCCGAACACTCCATGAAAAAAAGCAACCTGTTCTCGTAGGTACGATTTCAATTGAGAACTCTGAATTATTAAGCCGTCGATTAAAAAAGGAAAAAATTCCTCATGTTGTTTTAAATGCAAAATATCATGATGTTGAAGCAGATATCGTTGCTCTGGCTGGCCGAGTGGGAGCGGTAACAATCGCTACCAATAAGGCAGGTCGTGGACCTGACATTCTTCTTGGCGGAAACCCGGAAGCAATTTTAAAAGATAGACTGAAAAAGAAGGGTTTCACAATCGAAACAGTTCCTGAAGTTGTTTTAAATGAATTGAAAAAGGAAGCGGATGATATTTGCAAAAATGAACATGATGAAGTTATCCGTTTAGGTGGATTGCATATTTTAGGTACTGAAAGACATGAATCCCGTCGTATCGATAATCAGTTGAGAGGTCGTTCGGGAAGACAGGGAGACCCTGGGTCTTCACGTTTCTATCTTTCATTGGAAGATGATTTGATGCGAATCCTGGGAACCGAACGTATCCGTGATCTGCTAATCAGAGTTGGAATGAATAATGGTGTTCCTATCGAACATCGCTGGGTCAGTAAAGCAATTGAAAACGCACAGAAACAAATCGAAAGCCAGAACTTCTCCATGAGAAAACATCTACTGGAATATGACGATGTTATGAATAAACAGCGCCAAACCATTTATGAGCAACGCCGGGATATTTTGGAAGGTGTGGATCTTAAAGAAGAGATACAAGATTTAACTTCCAGAATTTTGGAAGGAATTGTCGATTCTCATATCGATCCCAAGAAAAATCCTGCGGATTGGGATTTCGATGCGTTGAAAAAGGAAATTTTATTTCAATATAATATCGACATCGATTTCGTCATGCCCAACAATTACAGGGAAATGAATGCTGCCACTTTTAAAGAGACCCTTCAAGAAAAAATATTTAAAAATTATAGAGAAAAAGAAGAATTAATGGGGTCGGAATTGGTCAGGGATATCGAACGAACAATTGTGCTTCAGCAGATCGATTCCCAGTGGAAAGATCATCTGTTGAATATCGATCACCTCAAAGAAGGTATCGGTCTTCGTGGGTATGCTCAGAAAGATCCTCTGATCGAGTACAAAAAAGAGAGTTTTCATTTGTTCCTGGCAATGCAGGATAGATTGGATGAAGAAGTCATTCGATTCTTATATTATATGAGACCAGTGGCAGAAGAGGAGGTGGACAGTCTGAAAAACCACCAGATGATCCGTGTATCGAAACCAACCTCCAAACTACCTGGCGGTAAACATAAAAAAAAGAAATAAAGGAAGCTGCCAGGGTTTTTCTGGTCAATAAGGAGAAATATATATGGATTTTGAAATGAATCGATACATGGAACATAAATTTGTTCCCATGCCGGGATTAACTTTCGATGATGTTCTTCTCGTCCCGGATTATTCGGAGGTAATCCCTAACCAGGTCGATACCTCCACACAATTAAGCCGCAACCTTCGTTTGAAAATACCCCTATTATCCGCAGCGATGGATACAGTTTCCGAATCTCAGATGGGTATCGCTATGGCTCAACTGGGTGGAATTGCAATTATTCATAAAAATTTCAGCATTCAGGATCAGGCACAGGAAGTAAGGAAAGTAAAACGCTCCGAATCCGGTATGATTCTAAATCCCATTACCTTGAAACCGGAAAACAAGATATATGAAGCGCTTCAATTGGTTAAAGAAAAGAGTATTTCAGGGTTACCTATCGTTGACGATGAGGGGAAACTGGTGGGTATTCTTACTAACCGGGATATCCGGTTCACCACCCATGCGGAACAGGAAATAAAGGATTTTATGACATCCAAGAATCTCATTACTGTGAGAGAAGATATTCCGATGGATGAAGCCAAACAACTTCTTCATGCTAATAAAATCGAAAAACTGCCTGTGGTGGATGAGAATAATTTTTTAAAAGGGTTAATTACGTTAAAAGATATTGTAAAAACAGCCAAATATCCCAATGCCTCGAAGGATAAAAGAGGTCAATTGCTTGTCGGTGCTGCGGTCGGTACGGCAGCAGACACTATGGAACGCGTAGCTGCATTGGTAGATGTCCGTGTAGATGCCATAATCGTGGACACATCTCATGGTCATTCGAGAAAAGTACTGGATACCGTAAAAAAGATACGTTTAAAATATCCCAAATTGGAATTAATTGCCGGAAATATAGCCACTGCACGTGCAGCTAAAGAATTGTTGGATCTCGGAGTAGATGCAATAAAAGTAGGTATTGGCCCAGGTTCTATATGTACCACCCGTGTTGTTACCGGTGCAGGTATGCCCCAGATTACTGCGATTATGGAAGCAGTAGCAGCAGTAGAAGGAAAAATTCCCGTTATTGCGGATGGTGGAATCAAGTTTTCAGGCGATATAACCAAAGCACTTGCCGCAGGTGCCAGCTCGGTTATGCTCGGTTCACTCCTTGCAGGGACAGATGAGAGCCCTGGAGAAATGATAATATATCAAGGACGGTCTTATAAGAAATATCGTGGAATGGGTTCCATCGGTGCCATGAAAGCAGGAAGTAAAGATCGTTATTTCCAGGAAGATGAATTTTCCGAATCGAAACTGGTTCCCGAAGGTATCGAAGGCCGTGTTCCCTACCGTGGTAGTGTGATGAATCTTGTTCCATTGTTGATCGGCGGTGTTCGTGCCGGTATGGGGCTTACAGGATGCAAAGATATAGAGGAACTGAGAAAAAAAGCAAAATTCGTTCGAATTTCAGGTGCATCTCTTAAAGAAAGTCATGTCCATGATGTAATTATTACCGAAGAATCTCCCAATTACAGAATGGAATAGTTGACGCTTTTTAATACCGGTTTTTTACGTTTTTGAATAATTGAGTTTTATTGTAAATAAATATTTCGATCAAAAAAAATCCCCGGCAACAACTCTGTAAATACTGTAAAGAGTCGTTCCGGGGAGTAAATATCCTTTAAAATCTTTTAGGGATATCTTTATTTATCCAAAATAGTCTTAAGTTAATTGCGCGATCTCATATTACTGCTGGGATTGCGGGGTAGGGGATTGCAGGTTTTGAGAAGGTTGAGCCGGTTGTACAGGTTTGTTATCGGATTTTCTTTCCCGTGTGAATGAATAAGAGATGGCTATCAAAACAATACCCACCACACAGACGATGCCCGCTGTTGCATCGACGGAAGAGAAGAGTCTGTCGAATACTGAGTAGACGATATCGGTGATTCTGGTGGCAAATACTCTTTCGGCATGGGTAACATGGTGCATGCTGTCATAATAATAGGAATGTTCCATACCGAAGAAGAACATTTTCCCTCCGAATCGTGAAAGACCAAAAGAGATGAATCCACCTACAAGAGTTGAAACTCCCATCCACCGGAGAACACCTGAGCCCGTAGAGGTAGCGATTACGGATGCAAGTGCAATAAATGCAGCAGGAATCAGGAAGAGTAGATACATCATTGTGGTTACAAACCGTATAATATCGATGGCGTGATCCTGAACAAAAGGATCGTTATCCATATTAAAAATATTTACTTCATTCGGCATTGTTTCAGCTTCGTGAATAAATTCATAACGCAGTAATTCCACCGCTTTGTCTATGTCAGGTGGCTGACAAGCAGGAAAGTTTGTTGATATATGAATGCCTTTTGTTGGAATATAATGCTTCTCTGCATATTGAATCCATTGATTCGCCTGTTCTTCAGTACAAGGAGGAAGTTGTTGAAGTGTTTCTCGTAGATATGCAGTAATTTTTTCACTTTTAAGTGCTTCTTTGAGCGGACGCATATTCATCATAATGGGTTTCGGTTTAATATCTCCCCGCAGTACTTTTCCCAACTCATCCAGGGAATAGGTCAGATCATTTTTTAGCCAATTCATAATCCCCGTTTGTTCCATTAGTTCTTTTAGTGTTAATTTATTCCGGGAAAAGGCTTCTGCCCAGGTTTTGGCATTTTTATCGGAGCGGAAATCTTCCTTGACGATGTCTTTCAAACTCTCATCCATGATGACCGGAAGTTTCGTTATAATTTCTTTGGGTAGGTCCGATAGAAATTCCGGGGATACAGCAGCCCGTGTTAAACCTATAGCCCATATTACTCCGACCAGGATAGGTATACCAATAAATATTAAAATAAATAAAGCGATTGTTTTTCTAATTGCATTCATTTACGTTCTCCTCATACTGAATTTTCATTCTATTAATAACGTACCACAACCTAAAAAGTTCCGAAATTTATAAAATTAATTGGTTGGATAAGTGGAAGGGATGTGGGCAGATTTGCATCTGCCCATATGAAGAAGATTAATTATATCGCTAATATTGATTATATTGATTAAATTGTTACCAGTTCAAAATCAGGGTTTCCGAATCCCAATTCCCTTGAATAGTCTATCTGATCTTTGTAAGGAATATCGTATGCCATTTTGGATAATACATTCCCTGAATATTCTTCAACCAGGTGTAGAGACGCCGCATCGACAGCAACCGGATCATAGGAGATCAAAACGCCGATATCAGGCGTGATTTTATGATAATCACCCATACAATCGCAATCTTTGGATATACGATTCAGGAAATTGATATAGATGGCTTTTCCTTTTTTGGTTTCTGCTACTCCCATGGCATGTTCAACGATTTTCTGCTGGATATTTACATAAGTTTCAGCCCAATTGTAGTTTACGGCATCAAACCTGCAAACAGCGAGACATTCACCGCAACCTATACAAATAGATTTATTAATTTCTGCTTTTTTCTCTACGAAGGAAATCGCTCCAACCGGACACCATTTAATACATTCCCCACAACCCGTACATTTTTTTCGAACGATAGACGGGCGGGCTGTCGAATGTTGAATTAATTTTCCTTTCCTGCTGGAACATCCCATTCCCATATTTTTTAATGCAGCACCGAAACCAGAGAGAATATGCCCTGTAAAATGGGAAACCAGAACCAATGATTGAGTTTTTGCGATTAATGCCGCTATTTTAACCGTGGGATAAAGTTTTCCCGGAATTTGTACTTCCGTTTCCTGATCTCCCATTAATCCATCAGCCATAATAATGGGTAAACCCGTATTTTCATAAGTAAAACCCTGTCCATAAGCAAATTCCATATGATCGACAGCATTGGTACGCCGTCCCCTGTAAAGCGTACTGGTTTCTGTTAAAAAAGGAAGCGCTTCTTTTTTCTTTATGATTTCTCCCATCATTTTGAAATAGAGAGGGCGAACATATCCTTTGGTTTTCACTTCACCGAAATGGGTTTTGAGGGCCACCATATCTTTCGGTTGTATAAAGGAGAAAAAGTCTTTTTCCTTAATAGCTGTTTCGAGCCGTGCACATACGGCGGCATCTTCTTCGTTATCATTCATTTTTAAAAAGAATACTTTTTCTTTCACTGTTTTTCCTCCGGTAAATAGCGATAATATAAGATTACCATTTCTCCCCTGTAATTTCAAGCCTTAAAGAAAACACCGTGAAAAACAGATGCGTTTTTGTATTCTTACAATGGAAATGTAACCTGGGCATTGTTTCCATTAAGAAAACAGCCGTAAGCTTTTTTCCCGGTAAACCGGGAATTTAAAACGGGAACTTAGTTAGTTTGATAATTCTTGAACATATTGGGTATACTCAGGAGGGGCATCCTTAATGGAAATTCCGAATTCATTCAGAGATTGAACCCGTTGTTTCCACTTGGCCCATTGAATTACTCCCATTAGCTCAACCATTTTCCCGTATAATTCAAACGAGATATCTATTTTTCGATTTTTCGGTGCAAAAGCCGTAGAAACCTGGATACCACTATCCGAAATATCGTTAATAACTCCTAACTTCCCGCATATTTTAGCGATTTGTCGTGTCTTCAAACGTCTATATTTTCTTTTTTCCATCGTACTGTAACCTCTCGATGGTTAAAGTATGTAATAAAAAAATTTTTTTGTCAATAAAAAATTTAAAAAAAACAAAATTTTTTTAAGTATACTTAGAAAATATGTCACTGTCTTAAAAATGGGGATTCTTTTATTTTCTATTTTTTTATAAAAAAGTCGGATTCGAAAGATAATATTAGGAAATTT
>JAKAGC010000182.1 GCA_021817755.1 Acidobacteriota bacterium
TCTAGGGAATTATCGAAAACCAGCGATTTATCTATCGAGCTGGTGGAACCAAACCCATTGCAATGAGGGCAAGCTCCTTTGGGACTGTCGAAAGAGAATAAATGTTCATCAGCCGCAGGATAGGTCATATTACATGCTTCGCAAAATAGCTCCGAAGAAAAAATTTTCCGGATCGTTCCATTATATATTAATGCACTTCCCTTCCCCGAACTAATTGATTTATCCAGAGCTTCGAATAAACGGCTTTTATTTTCCTGTTCCAGTTCGATCGAATCGATTAATACATCGATCGCCGTGTCCTTTAACGATGCATCGATCCTATGCCGTATACCTTCCCGTATATGGAAATAATATCCCCGGTTGATTAAGAAAGGTATATCGCCACAATAAGAGAAACAGACATAAATCTTTTTTTCATATTTACCCAATTGCAGCAATTCATCGATGATTTCATCGATCGTGTATTTTCTGACTTCCTTCCCGCAGGATGGACAATAGAAGGTTGCGATTTTGGAATAGAGTAGCTTTAAGTAATCGTAAATATCCAGAGAAGTAGCCACAATGGACCGTGGGTTTCGCGATGCTTTGCTGTGTTTAAAGGAGATAGCCGGAGGTAAACCTTCGATCGATTCCACTGGCGGTTTATCGATCTTATCCAGGAATTGCCGGATATAAGGAGAAATTGATTCAATGTATCTTAAATACGCTTCCGCGTAAATCGTATCGAAAGCCAACGAGTTTTTCCCTGCTCCGCTAATCCCTACCAGTGCTGTTATTTTTCCTCGTGGAATCGTGACATCTATATTTTTAAGATTATGAGTCCTTGCTCCCTTAATTACGATATATCTATCCAACGTTTCTCACTAGTAAGGAGGATCGGTCATTACAACGACTTAAGCCTCCGGCAGCCAGGGACTCGTTTTAAAAAACCCGTCCCTGGACCCTGACAAAACTTTTGTTAAAACGGCGTAATTTTCAATTATGCAACAATACAAGTTGCCCTTTTATATATATATTTATATATTATTGTCAAAAGCTTTGGGAAGGTCCAGGAAACCCTTTCTCGAAAGGGTTTCCTGGAAACAATATGCATTAAACGTTATAAAAAGTGTTAATACCTTTATATATAGCTGCTGTTCCTAATTCTTCTTCGATGCGCAGCAATTGATTGTACTTCGCAATACGTTCGCTCCTCGAAACAGAACCGGTTTTAATCTGACCCGTAGCAAGACCTACAGCCAGATCTGCAATGAATGTATCTTCCGTTTCACCCGAGCGGTGGGAAACCACAGCCGTATAGTTGCGGCGTTGAGCCATTTTAATTGTTTCGATTGTTTCCGTAACCGTTCCGATCTGATTCAGTTTAATCAGGATCGAGTTTGCTACTTTTTTATCAAAACCCATCTGGAGCCGTTTCGGATTCGTAACAAACAGATCGTCTCCTACCAATTGAACTTTTTCACCCAGTTTTTCTGTCAGAAGTTTCCAACCGTCCCAATCATCTTCCGCCAATCCGTCTTCAATGGAGACGATGGGGAATTTGTTTACCAGGGACACATAGAAATCCACCATTTTCTCTGAGGAGAGTACGTCTTTGTTAGACTTTTTAAAGATATATTGGCCATCTTTGAAAAATTCCGAAGCTGCCGAATCCAGTGCAATGGCAATATCTTTTTTAGGCATATATCCTGCATCCTCGATAGCATTCATAATAACTTCCAGTGCTGCTTCATTGGATTTCAGGTTAGGAGCGAAACCACCTTCATCACCCACGTTTGTGCTGAGACCGCTTTTTTTCAAGACATTTTTAAGAGAGTGGAAGACTTCCGCAGAGTATCTCAGCGCTTCTTTGAAGTTTGGAGCCCCAACCGGCATAATCATAAATTCCTGGAGATCCACGCTATTATCTGCATGAGAACCTCCATTAATAATATTCAGCATCGGGACCGGAAGTTCGATAGCACCCAAACCTCCCAGGTAACGGTACAATGGAAGGCCAGACCAGTCTGCCGCTGCTTTTGCTGCTGCCATAGATACTCCCAGTATCGCATTAGCACCCAGTTTTGATTTATCTTCCGTTCCGTCGATATTCAGCATGATTTGATCTATTTGTTTTTGGTTAATCACATCCATTCCGATCAGAGCCGGGGCGATTTTATCATTTATATTTTGAATCGCTTTTTGGACGCCTTTTCCTTTAAACCTGTCTTTATCGTCATCACGTAATTCCAATGCTTCGTGTACCCCTGTCGATGCTCCTGATGGTACATCTGCATATACATATATCCCGGATTCAAGTGTCAGTTCCACTTCTACTGTCGGATTCCCGCGGGAATCGAGAATTTCTCTTCCTTTAATCGAATGTATTTTCATGTTATCTCCTTATTCGGAAATTCGAAATAAATAAAAGATTATACCTCTTCTTTTGTTCTTGCAGAGCAACAAAGAAGGAGTATAACCCGGTTATTTTTTTCTGGCTGTGGTTTCGATATCTTCTTTCAGTTCTTTGGCTTCTTTTTTCAGACCTGCTTTTGCGCCTTCAACGAATGATTTAACGCTTTCGATCGCATTTTCAGCAGCCGCTTTTACTTCATCAACCACTTTTTCCGATGTTTCTTTTATTTTTTTCCGTGTTTCTTTGCCTGATTGAGGTGCAAATAATAGTGCAACACCCGCGCCGATTGCTGCGCCGGCTAAAAATGATAATAAACTGGAATAACCATTACTTTCTCTGGACATAGTCTACCTCCGTCTAAATTTTTTAATCAGGTTCCAACCGAACTTGATTGCAGGAATAAATGCAAAGAGGCTCGTGGAACGTCTAAGTATATTGGCATCGACAAATTTTATCGTTTCTTTTACCGTCTCGACTGTTTCTTTTGTCGAGTCAAGTACCGCATCCACTTTATCGATATCTTCATCTACTTTTATCGTAATTATTTTCAGATTTCCTACCAATTCCCGTACTTCCACCGATGTTTTTTCAAGGTCTTTCAACAGGAATCGAAGCTGGGTGATGGCTGGGATAAGAGACATCACCAGCAATAGGAATCCCAGTGCCAGGATTAACGCGACAATAAAGATAATTACTATTATTGCTGAATTCATATTTGTTTCCTTTTATCGTATATATTTTATTATAATCATGTAAATAAATTTGTCAACCTTCTCAATCCATAGTTTTCAAAAATCCCAATCAGGTCTGATCACACGTATTCTTTTTATCCGTAATTTGTGGAATCATTCCTTTGAAGTGGCAGTCCAGCAGTTCTTCCGCAGCAGCAGTCGGGAGCAATTTATGATGCAGAACCTTTTCCTTTATCCCCGGGATTCCCGCTTGAACAACCGGGTTTGAATAGAAGTTTTCTTTCAAGTAATTTTCAACCATGGAGAAGACCCAGTCAATTGCTTGTTTTTGACGGCGTTCTTCAAAAACTCCCGATCGGCGAGTTAGCCGTTCGAAAGTTCTGATAATATCCCACAGTTCGGAGATACCTTCACCCGTCAGGGCAGAGGCAGTATAGGCATGAGTCTCCCATCCTTTTGTCGCAGGGGAGAGGTATTTTAAAGCCATTTCATAGTCATTTTTCGCCAGCAGTGCCCGGGTCATATTCCCCCCATCTGATTTATTTACCAATAATGCGTCCGCCAGTTCGATTACACCTTTTTTGATACCTTGAAGTTCGTCGCCTGCTCCCGCAATCATTACCAGCAGGAAGAAATCCACCATCGAGCGAACCGTAATTTCACTTTGTCCCACCCCAACTGTTTCCACCAGGATTAAATCGAATCCAGCCGCTTCGCAGACCAGCATTGTTTCGCGGCTTTTGCGAGTAACACCCCCAAGCGTTCCACCGGAAGGAGAAGGGCGGATGAAGCAGTTCGGTTCCCGTGAAAGTTTTTCCATACGGGTTTTATCTCCCAGGATACTTCCTTTCGTAACCGTGCTGCTTGGATCAACAGCCAGTACAGCGATTTTACGGTTTTGTTCCACCAGGAAGCAGCCCAGCGATTCGATCAAAGTACTTTTCCCAGCTCCCGGCACACCTGTTATACCCAATCGGAAAGAGTGTCCCGAGTGAGGTAAAAGGCGTTTAAGAACTTCCCGTGCTGTTTCGTAGTGTTCCTGGGAATTGCTTTCAATAAGAGTAATCGTGCGCGCCAGGATTGTTTTATTTCCGTTCAGAACTCCGTCTACGTAGTCATTGATAGTTAATTGGGGGCGTTTTTTTCCCTGGTATTTTTTTACATCAGAAAAACCTTCTATACCTTTTCTCACTTTAATCGCAAACGCATCGCCCCCGTTTTCAGGGGTCCAATCCGGTAAATAACAGTTCTCATCCGTCATGGAAACATTATAGAGGAGAATCCCCATTTAATCAAGTCCCTTGTTTTCATATCACAGACCGATATCGGTGCAAAGACATTGGCGGTTCATGCTATGTAATATTCATTAAAAAACCCAGTTTTAATCCGTGGATAAAAAATCTGTGGAAATAAAATAAATGGTTAAAACTCTCAATGGAAATTAATAATCAGCGTTAATTAGTGTAAATCTGTGGTTAAGAAAATATGTCAGCGGTTAAAGAGATCAGTGGAAAATATGAATCAGTGTTAATCAGTGTGAATCTGTGGTTAAAACTCTGTGATTAAGCGTTTAGTTAATCACGTCGCCGAACATTTCCACCCATTTATGGAATACCGGTACGCGCATTTTATAATGATCTTTTTCTTGAACGATGAATCCGTGTTCTTTAAGGGCGAACAGCGCTTTTTTATCTGCCGGGATAGAACCGTTCATCACATCGCGCACCGCTTGTTTCAATGTAGGGAGTTCGCAGAACTGACGCCAGAAAACATCCGTTACACCGTTTTGCGGACGGTAAATGTGAGAATTCAAAACCTGATCCAGGTCGTCTATGGTCATGTGCTTTCTTCGTGTTGTATTGGCAACGTTCACCATTTCAAGACAAATCCGCTGAACAAGAGTAGGATGTCCCTGGGTTATGTCATAGATGCTGTCTATCACATCATCCGGGTAATCCAGTTCTGCCACTTCGATCAATCGTCGGGTTTGTGGTGCAGTGAGGTAATCCACCTCCATTAGAATCGCCTGGACAAAATAATCGCTCCATCGCGGTTGATCCAACTCGGAGAAGAATGTAGCTCCCACGAACAGGAACACGATCTTATTTTGATGCTGGGAAAAACTCCGCATGGCATCAAGTAAACCCGCTGCTTCACCCGGATTCGATTGCATCAAGCGGTGAAGTTTTTCATACTCATCGAAAGCCAGAATGATTTTATAGTCTTTTTCCGAAGCAGCCTTCTCCAGTTGCGATTGAAGAATTTTCCAGGTTTCCGGCCAGGTATGACCCGTTTCGGGAAGAGGTTCCGATATGGGGAGTTCCAGTGATTGATGGAAAGTGATTTGGAGTTGGGTAAACCAATGATGAACATTGTTGAGGTTCTGTAAATCCAGATAAACCACTTTGAAGCGTGGGCCGAGAATAAGGGGGAGGAACTTAAGAAGCGATGTTTTCCCCACACGACGTTGACCATGAACCAAAAACAGGGGCATTTGAGGCGAGGAAAGAATTTTTTGTTGAAGGGTATCTTTTAAATCATCACGCCCCATAAAAACAAGTTGGTCGAATTGAGGGTCCAGGGCATCGCCCGCCCGGTAGCGGTTGTGAGTAATGGGTTCGGTACTTTGAGCCAGGAGCTGGAGGTTATGAAGCTCATCACCCGCATGATGAATCCATTCGTTCAGAGTATCCAGGTAGTAATGATTCCAACGGGAGGATTCCTGTCTAAGTGTTATTTCTCGAAATTCTTCCAGTTTGGCTTTAAAACGTTCGAAGTATTCCAGTTTCAAGCCAATGCTGCTTTGTTGCTGAGAGGCCACCAATTCTTCCCGGAGGGAAACCAATTTCTGAAACCATTGATCGGAAGGTTGAAATTTCGGTTTATCCTTGCTAATTAAGGGGATTTGTTTCAGGATATCCGCATCCAGGGGATGCAGTCGCCATCGCGCTGCGGAAGCCGCATGAATCTGATGCATGGCAAGATTCTTTTGAAGTGGGCGGTATTCGATCAGAAAATCGATAAACCGGGAAGCTTCATCCGGATTCTTTATAATTTGCCGGATCAGTTTCGAGTTCAAACCGGGAATAGGCAGCCATATCACCCCATCCTTCCAATAGGGATTTCGATTCAATCTATTACAAAATAGAGATTTGAAGAAATGATAAATATAAACAGGAAATATTCGAAAATACCCAATATACCAACCAAGCATCATTCCTACTCCGGTTTTGAATCCTGCTTCTTTTCCTCCAGCTAACACTCCAGTTAACCCTATAGCTAACCCAACAGCTAACCCTATAGCTAACCCTCCAGTTAACCCGACAGCTAACCAGACAGCTAACCCGAAAGATAACCCTCCAGCTAACCCGAAAGATAACCCTAAAGATAACCCGATAGCTAACCCGATAGCTAACCCTCTAACTAACCAGATAGCTAACCCAAAAGCTAACCCTAAAGCTAACCCAACAGCTAACCCGAAAGATAACCCTCTAATTATCCCAACAACTAATCCGAAAACTAACCCGAAAACTAACCCGATAGCTAAGTATCCAAGAGTTAATTTTAATAAAAACAAGAATTTAAAAAATAAACCAGAATAAACCGGCCATTTTTTTACTATTTCAGGACTGAAAATTGTTTTAAAAAGAACCGGCAAATCCAAAGCCGCAGTAATAAAATTTGTAATTAAATAAAGAGAGATGGAAAAAAGTACTACCCATCTATATGATTTTAAAAACTCTCTCTTACTTTCACGTCGTGTTAGTGAACCGGAATATTTTTCCAACAAAATGGGTTCAAATATGCTCCATTTAAATGTTTCCCAACTATTCCTGGGTTTTCGAATACTTAATTGATCGATTATTTGCCTTTCCATGCTTTTATCAAATCTATAACAAATTGAAAGGGACCTTTTTTACTATTGAGGCCCAATGCAATGTTTACTCCCCTGGCCGCATTTTTGAACTTATGAAACCGCTTCGTCCAAGAATTGGTATGCAATTCCTTGAACTCATCTTCCCAAGCCTTCAATTGTTTTTTGAAGGGTTTCTTCATCTCTTCCTCAGATTGGAAGCTCAATTTATCCGAAAAAAAACAGAGCCGGTCATAGGGCATGGGGTGATTGTAAATCCCTTTTTCCAATTTTTCTTTATCTGCCAGTGTTTCAGCCAACCGATTGGTGAGTTCGGGGTTTAATCGTCGTTTCAATTCCATCTGAATATTCTTTTGAGATAGTAAAGGAAGAGAAACAGGTTCCAGTGTTAACCAGGAATTGCGATCGGATTCCCCGGCAATATATACCGGCAATGTAGCATGATAACACTTCGTTGTACACAATAGCA
>JAKAGC010000183.1 GCA_021817755.1 Acidobacteriota bacterium
GACTGACGCTCCACCGAGCGATCCGAATGGGAAAAATATTTACAATGGATATCAGGTGTTTTTAACGGGTTCGTGTTCGAGTGAAACGCTAAAATTGATCGATGCATATCGAAGTATTCATCCGACACCTACTGTATATCCTCCGGGAGAGACAACATATCACGCATATCATGGTGGAACATGTTTTTGGGATTATCAACAAAATCCTGCGGATGAAGGATTAAATTATAGGATCGATTTTATTATGGTTTCATCGCAATTTAAAGTTACTCAAGCGGATATATTGAGAGATTCATATAGTTCTGATCCCAACCAATGGCCTTCGGACCACTACCCGGTTGCAGTAGTATTATCACTTTAAAAATTAGTATACAAATTTGATAAGAAACACAGAGATTTAATTATTCATTGCTTTTATTAAAACAAGATAAAAATTGTCATAGAAAACCGGATTTCTCCAATCGGGGAATTCCGGTTTTTTTATTCGAGAGGTTCTCTTAAATCATAAAGCCACATCTCTTTCGGGAATCTATGCCTTAAAGCTCGTAATGATTTTAAAAGCGATTCAGCGGATTCATAGCCGACTCCTGTTATTATCTCATCTGTTAATTCCTCAGGGACAAGTATTTTACGTTTTTTGTAAGGATGGTCATCGTATTTTAAAGTTCTCAGGGTGTACCATTTCTTTCCTTCTTCAATAAGCTTAATATGCTTATCCTTCATTTGCATTTTTAAAGGGAAAACGACTTTATTCATTTTTTTCCTCCATTGAAATTATATCACTCTTTATAAAATGATTCCATTAAGTTGAAGAGTATCTATAAGCCTGTTTATAAAAATTGAATTATCCAGGGATAGAAATTTTAAGGGAAAAGGAGTACAATAAGAATATGAAAGATATATTCGAATTATGTAAAGAAAAAGTGATTATTACAGCGGAAATTGGAATTAACCATAACGGCGATTTGAAATTGGCGGAAGAAATGATCGATGCTGCTGCAGATTGCGGAGCCGATGCGGTTAAATTTCAAGCGTTTAAAACTCCCTGGATGTATTCCCGTCTAACTCCGGGATTTAGTCACACTGAGAAAGACGTTTTCGCTCAGATGCAAGAACTGGAAATCAAAGATGATTGGTGGCCTGTTCTCGCAGAACGGACACGAAAACGGAATCTCTATTTTTCAACTTCGATTTTCGATTTGAAAGCACTGGAGATTGTGAAGAAGGTTGGAATTGATTTTTTAAAAATCGCATCCTCTGAAATAGATAATCTTCCGTTCCTGGAACTTCAAAAAGCATTATCGGAGATATTTGTGCTTTCTACAGGAACGGCTACACTCGGTGAAATCTCTACAACTGTCCGGTTTTTAGAGAGTATAGGGGTTCGGAAGCTTATCTTACTTGAATGCACATCCAGTTACCCTGCACCACCGCAATCGATTCATCTGTTGAATATCGATTTTCTTGCAGACACATTTCAACTCCCTGCCGGATACTCGGATCATGCGTTGGGTATTCATCACGCTATAGCTGCCGCGGCACGGAATGCACGCTTTATTGAAAAACATTTTACACTGGATAAAAACATGCCGGGACCTGACCAAAAAATTTCGGCAGATCCGGCTGACTTGAAAACACTTGTAGATAGTATTCGTGAAATCGAAGCATCGATGAAGACGAATCATAAATCAGTCCTCTCATCTTTTGAAACGAATTCAAGGGAAATCGGAAGAAAAAGCTTGATGGCTCTCAAATATATTAAGAAAGGAGAACCGATTACAGAGGAGAATACAATTACTAAAAGACCGGGGAAAGGCATCCCCCCCCAGGAAGCACGGTTTGCCTATGGAAGAATTGCCGTATGTGATATTGAACCGGATCAATGGATTACCTGGGATATGATTTAATAAGGAAACTAAATGAAAACTTTTATAGAATTGAATGCTGATAACTTGATTAATAACCTCTCTGAATTTCATAAACTAACACAAAAGAAAATTATGTTTGTCGTTAAGGGGAATGCATACGGGCATGGGTTAAAAGAGGTAATTTCGATTACTAAAGACCTTCCTTTCATCGATTATTATTCTGTTGATTCCCTGGAAGAGGCACTTGAAATAAAAACAATAGCTCCTCAGAGTACAAAAAAGATATTAATAATCGGATGGGCAGATGAAGATCAATTAAGGGAAATTATCTCCAATGGTTTTGAGATGGTTGCTCCGCACGTAGAATATATCAAACAGGCGGGAAGCATTGCAAAAGAACTGAAAAAAAACGCATTGCTTCATTTAAAAGTGGAAACAGGAACTGCAAGGATGGGAATGTCCCCGGATGAAGTGATTCGTATTGTGAATAAGGCAGCAGAAACCCCTTCTGATCCGATTCGCGTAATAGGGTTATATTCGCATTTTGCCAATATCGAAGATACGACAGATCACTCTTACGCTCAATATCAACTGGGTGTTTTTAATGATTTGCTAAGTAAAATCAATCATCAAAATTTATTGAAACACTTTTCCTGCTCGGCATCCACTCTGCTATTTCCCAAAACCTATTTCGATATTGTACGTATTGGGATTTCTGCTTATGGATTCTGGCCGTCAAAGCAAACCCGTGTTTCCTATATCGAAAAAGAAAAACCCCAAATTGGGTTGAAACCGGTTTTAAGTTGGATTTCACGTGTGGCCCAGGTTAAAACCCTTGAAAAAGGGGCTGCTGTCGGTTATGGATTAACTTATAAAACGTTCGATAAATCACGTATCATTATAGTGCCTGTGGGCTATTATGATGGATATGACCGGAAGCTTTCCAATAATGCCACTGTTATCGTAAATGGAATAAAAGCTCCGGTTCGTGGCCGTATCTGTATGAATATGTTTATGAGCGATACGACTCATATCAAAAATAAACGCATTAAACCCGGAGACAGGGTTATCCTTGTAGGGCAAGATGGCGGCGAAAGTGTAAGTATTGATGAGCTTGCCGAACTTGCTGGTACGATCAATTATGAAATGGTTGCACGTATCAACCCACTAATTCCACGTATCATTGTTTAGCATTTTTTTTCTATTTAAGGCCTGATAGAGAGTTGGATTTTTATTACACCTCTGTCCATTAACGGATAAAATCGAGATTCGGAATTAATAAGTCGTTCCCAGTTTTTATTATAAACCAGATAAATGATATTTCCCGGTGAAATTTCCCACTTGAACCGAATATTGGCTCCAATATTTTTGGAAACTGTGTCATATTGGATATAATTCATCAATCCGAAATCCGGAGTGAGGTAAAGGTCCACTTTACCTTGATAAACTTCTTCTTTGAACTTACCTTGAGGGAGAGTACCATGAACAAAATTTCCAATTAAAGCGAGTTTAATATTACCTTTAACATTGGCATTTAGTGCTAATTCAAGATTTTTGAGTTTACCATTATAAAAATTACCGAATTCATATTCAATTTGAGTGTAAACAGGACGATAAGAAGCGGAATTTAATTCTAATGAGTATGAGGTGAATTTATACTCCCCAGGTGGAATTATTATGTTTTCTGCAACCTCGAAAGGTTCCAATAGAACCTCCCGCTGAGGTGTGATATAGAATTCAAATGATTCACCGCTTCGCATATCGAAGTTAAAAGGAGCAATCATTATTTTTGAGGATTCAATATTTCCATCCAGGTCCCAGTAAATAGATGTATCATAATGAATAAAAATCTGCCGGAGTGCTCTACCAAGAAATCCTTTTTGAGGTCTCGGACGGTATACTGTTCCGGTACCAAGATGCCGGATACTATTTCGTGGAATAAACCCAAGACCGGGATCTAATGCATCTCCGAAACTATAATATATGAGTGATAAATCAAATAGATCATTGGGGTAATCTACTTTTAAGCCATATCCAGTATGGTTTCCTTCTTGTTGGTTATTCCAATTTTGAACCCACCATGCCCCTGCAGAAAAGTTTTTGTTTTTAAGAAATTTCGAAGTAGTATATGTGAAGTCAAATCCGAGCAATGTATTATTTTCTTTTGTACGGGGGTCACCGTTTGTAAAAATGATTCCTAATTTACTTTCTGCGAAGATATTTTGATATATACGGCCGGATACGAAATTACGAGCGGGTACACCGTCCACTTCATCAGTTCTAACATCCAATAAAGCAAGGCTGGTATTTCCAATCTTTCCGAATATTTTTGCTCCGTATTCGATTTGAGATTGCCTTCCTTCAAAGAGCCCTATCCTTCTGCTAAAAAAAGGAATAAATGAAGAGCCTAATCCTATACCAAAATTAAAAATTTCTGATCCTTCGAGAAAAAAGGAACGTTTCTCAGGAAAATAAAGAGAAAACCGGGTTAAATTGATTTGTCTGTCGTCGGCTTCGGTTTCGGCGAAATCGGTATGATAGGTGACTACGCCAATTAAATTGGGTGTAAAACTTTTATAAAGATCAAACCCACCGTTTAGCTTCCATTCTCTTTTCTCATCCCCTTTATAATTCCGGTTTGTTTGAAGAGTCGCGTATGGTTTGAAAGTTAATCCTTTTCCCTGTTTAATGGATTCGATTCCTTTAAGAGTAGCGGCTTCAGCAGGGTTAAAAAAGAAACTATCTCGACTAATTCCAGACATACGGATAATTTCTTGTTTGTAAGGAACTCGTCGTTGTACATTTAGTCCCCATTCTGTTAATTTGGGATTAAAGGATATTGTTTTAAACGGAATTCGTATCTCTGTACTCCATCCGTTCGAAAGAATTTTGCTTTGAGCTTCCCAGATGCCATCCCAATTTGTGGTATAGCTTTCACCGGCAGCCAAACCATCAGTTCGGGCCCCTTTTGCATTCACAAAGAAAATATATGCGGATCTTTTATCCATAAATGGATCCAATAATATCTGAATTTGATCGTTTCCATTTCCGCTATTATCGTGTTGTAACGTCCCAACTGAAATTTTTGAAAGTTCTGAAGCAAAACAAAAAACCCCAATATATAAATTTGAATCATCATAGATCACTCGTAATTCGGTTTTTTCAGAAGGGTTTTCACCTGTATTGGGTTCGATGACTTTAAAGTCGGTAAAAGGTTCAATCCGGCCCCATACAGAATCGTTTAATAAGCCATCTATTTGAGGACCTTTATCAACTCTGACAGCTTTTAAGTTGACACCGGAAACAAAAAAAGGAATTATAATGATAAAACTGAAAAAAATAAAGATAGTGATCTGTTTATTCATTTTATTTTTAGTCATAAGATATATCCTCACAATGTTTTTTATAGAAAATAGTTGTTTCGACCGAAGAAGTGATTTCGATTAAAAAATATAACACAGGAATAGACAAGAAAATAAAACAATCTGAATCGAATTTTCTTGCGTCATTTTCAAATAAATTTTTCTATGGACATAACCTCATTTTTCAGGTAAAATATCCTTTCAAATCCACTCCCGGAAAAAAAGAGAATGATCGATTTTAAACTCTGGTACACTGCTGTACTACTGATTATTATGACTGTATTCCTGGTGAAGGAAATTTTCGAGACCGATATCGTTTTATTCTCCATTTTGTTACTTTTATTGGCCGGCGGAGTTATCAACCTGGATGAAATGTTCGTCGGTTTTTCAAATCATGGAATGTTGACTGTGGCTCTTCTCTTTGTTGTTGCCGCAGGACTTCAAAACACAGGGGGAATCGAAAAACTCGAAAAATATCTTTTAGGGAAAAATAGTTCAGGGGTCTCAAAAAAACTGCTGCGATTTCTACCTATTGTGGGAAGTGTATCCGCTTTTTTCAATAATACCCCCATAGTGGCAATGCTTATTCCAATGATTCGTCATTGGACTAAAAAACACCATATGGCCCTTTCGAAATTCCTGATCCCATTATCTTACGCTACCATCCTGGGCGGTCTGTGTACGTTAATCGGAACCAGTACCAACCTGGTAATTCATGGACTGATGCTTAATAATGGTATGAAGGGTTGGGGATTCTTTGAACTATCTCCGGTTGGGATTCCTGTAGCGATTTTCGGAATTCTGTTTATTGCAACCGTAGGTCATCGACTTCTACCTGACAGAAAAGAACCGGCGTTATCTTTGGGTGAAAATACGAGGGAATTTGTTGTGGTTATGCGTGTTGAACCAATCTACCCTCATATCGGTAAAAGTATCGAAGATGCAGGACTCCGGCATTTAAAAGGATTATTTCTTTTTCAGGTAGAACGAAATTCTCATGTGATTAGTCCTGCTTCACCTGATGAACTTATCTACCAGGGCGATCGCCTTTTTTTTACAGGATTACCGGAAACGATTATGGAACTCCAGAAAATACCTGGACTTTCGGTTATTAAGGATGCGTCCTTCGATTTAAAGAATTACGATTCCGATACAACGGGAACATTTGAAGTGGTAATCTCTCCAAACTCCCCACTAATTGGAAAAAACGTTCGTGAAAGCAATTTCAGGAGCGTATACGATGCGGTAATTATTGCTATTCATCGAAGCGGTGAACGTATTTCCCGGAAAGTTGGCGATATTGTTATGCATGCTGGAGATACCCTTTTGATTATTGCAAAAAAAGGTTTTATGGATCGCTGGTATCACTCGCGGGATTTTTATCTGGTTTCACGTTCTGTAGAAGTTACCTCAAAACCACATAAATATTTGATATTTTCTATGGTTGTACTAATTACTATGATTATTGCAATGGGTACAGGAGTAATTCCCATTCTTGCGGCTGTTGCAATAGCTGCTGTTCTACTACTGATTACACGCTGTATTACGCCACATGATGCCCGAACCAGTATCGATTTGAAAGTACTTCTGGTTATTGCGTGTTCATTCGGTATTTCAAAAGGAGTCGAAAATTCAGGGCTTGCTAACCTTCTTGCCAAAGAATTAATCCAGGCAGTAGGCATACTGGGACCTTTGGGAATACTCGCGGGAGTGTATTTTTGTACGAATCTGTACACGGAAATTATTACCAATAATGCAGCAGCAGCTATGATTTTTCCAATTGCCATTTCCGTTGCCCAACAAGCTCAAATGGATCCTCGGCCATTATTGCTTGCGCTAACTATTGCCGCTTCTGCCAGTTTTTCAACTCCCATAGGCTATCAAACCAATATGATGGTATATGGCCCAGGTGGATATAAATTTAAGGATTTTCTCAAGATCGGAATTCCCTTAAATATTTCGATCGGTATTCTTACAGTGGCTATTATTTACCTGCTTTATTTTTAATTTTTTGATGAGGAGTTTATTATGAATAAGATTTCCATAACTAAAAACCGTACCGTTACTATTTTACTAATAATATCGAGCATTCTTTTTTCCGCGAAACTGATGATGTCTCAATCTA
>JAKAGC010000184.1 GCA_021817755.1 Acidobacteriota bacterium
TTTCAACTCTTTTAGGGTCAAAAATTATTATTATGTCGATAAAACTCGTTTTATTAGAAATATAGAAGAAAAAGGAGATTTTTTATTTCTCATTCGCCCCCGCCGTTTCGGTAAATCACTATTCCTGGGAATTCTGGAATCCTACTATGATATCGCTTTTAAAGATCATTTCGATTTTTTCTTCAATGGAACCGAAATTTATAAAAATCCTACAAACGAAAAAAACAATTATATGATCTTAAAATTGAATTTTTCATTGGTTTATCCTGATATTCAGGCTCTGGAAAATTCATTTCTCAATTATATCAAAGAATCCACTTCCGATTTTATAACAAAATATGCTATACAATTAAATATAGATGTTGAAAAAGCTGTAAAAGAAGTTATTTCAAGAGAAACTCCTTCCGACGTGATGGTTACCTTTCTAAAATACTGTAAAAGAAAAGAACATAAACTTTATGTCATCATCGATGAATATGACAACTTCGCGAATACCATTATAGCAGAGGCCGGTGACCTTGAATTCAGAAAAATTACACATGGACAAGGTTTTTTACGAGCGTTTTTTAATGTACTCAAAGGCGGAACTACCGATACGGACGCACCTATATCCCGGCTATTTATGACCGGAGTATCCCCCATCACACTCGATGATGTCACTTCCGGGTTTAATATTGCCACCAACATCTCACTGGATTCCGATTTAAATGAAATTATGGGATTTACCGTAGAAGAAGTGGAAACCATGATCGATTATTACCGTCAAACCGGAAAAATAAAACATTCCACCCCTGAACTCCTCGAAATTATGAGCCGTTGGTACAATCATTACCGGTTTTCGCTTTATTCCACACCCCATGTATTTAATACCGTTCATGTTTTGTACTTTCTCAAAGAATACATGAAGAATTCCCTCATTCCAATCGAGATGATCGATCGAAATATTCGTATCGATTATCAAAAACTCAAACATCTCATCGTTATAGATCAAAAAGGAACGCCTACCATAAACGGAAACTTCTCCCGGTTGTGTCAAATTATCGAAAATAATTCCATCCACTCTCGAATTGTTAAGGGCTTTCCCATCGATGAATTGATCGATACCGAAAACTTTACATCTCTGCTTTACTATTTCGGACTTCTCACCATCGATGGACTGGATGAAGAAAATAAAGCCATTCTAAAAATCCCCAATGAATCCATCCGCCGGTTATATTATGACTATATCAAAGATGCCTATGAAAATACCGGTATATTCTCCCTCAAACTCACCGCTTATGAATCCCTGGTCAAAGAAATGGCTTTCAATGGGGATTGGGAACCGTTAATTGAATTTCTTGCAGCCCGTATCGATGAATCTTTAGGACTTAGAGATTTAATAACTGGAGAGAAATCCATCCAGGCCATGTTAAATGTGTATCTCGGTTTATCATCTTTATATCTTATCTCATCCGAAAAGGAATTGAATAAAGGGTATGCAGATCTTTTAATGGAACCATTTCTCGCTCAATTCCCCGCTATTAAATTCTCATATATCATCGAGATCAAATATATAAAACCCACGGATTATAAAAAATCCGGAACCCGTTCAAATCTGATTCAGCAACTCAAAGAAGAAGCCGAATCCCAACTTATCCAATATAGTAAAGATAAAAAACTAAAAGAAATTACAGGTTCAACCACCCTAAAAAAACTCGTGTTAATCTTTGCAGGAACCAAACTGGTGTATCATCACCAATTACCTTAATCCCTTCCTTTATCTTTATTTAATCATTTACTCCGTTCTTTTCATTCATTTTCTCTCTTGACAAGAAGTAAAAATTTCACTAATATCTGTTATTGGAGGCAAAAAATGAATCAAAAAGACGCCATACGTTTTACTTTACCCGATGAATTACCTGAAAAGAAGCCATTCATCGAGGGAATCCGACGCGCTCCGCATCGTGGATTAAAATTAACTAAGGCCCAGGTAAAAACCGCATTAAAAAACGCATTAAGATACATTCCGACTCATTTGCATGAAGCCATCGCCCCTGAATTCATGGAAGAATTATATACAACCGGTAGAATTTACGGTTACAGATACAGACCGGAAGGAAATTTGAAAGCGAAACCGGTTGACCAATACAATGGAAAAATTCTGGAAGCCAAAGCATTCCAGGTCATGATCGATAATAACCTGGATTTCGATGTAGCACTTTATCCTTATGAACTCGTAACTTACGGCGAATCCGGCCAGGTTTTTCAAAACTGGATGCAATACGCCCTCGTGAAACGCTATCTCGAAGAGATGAAGGATAATCAGACACTTGTTATATATTCCGGTCATCCACTCGGTTTATTTCCTACATTTAAAGAAGCTCCCCGCGTTATTTCCACCAATGGGATGCTGGTCGGTTTATACGATAACCCCGAAGGGTTCCATACCGGAGCAGCCATGGGAGTATCCAATTATGGGCAGATGACTGCCGGCGGCTGGATGTATATTGGACCCCAGGGAATCGTTCATGGGACATATATTACTGTATTAAACGCAGGCCGCCTTTATCTCGGTTTACCCCAGGATAAAGACCTTGCAGGTATCGTTTATCTCAGTTCCGGTTTAGGCGGTATGAGCGGTGCTCAGCCTAAAGCAGTAGAAATCGCAGGCGGTATCGGGATTATCGCGGAAGTGGATTACTCCCGTATCCAGACTCGCCACAGCCAGGGTTGGGTTTCCAAGGTATCGGACAACCTCGATCAAATCAAAGCCTGGATCGATGAATACAGAGAATCTAAAAAGCCTGTTTCAATTGCATATTATGGAAATGTCGTCGATCTTCTCGAATATTGCGTAAAAAACAATGTAAAAATCGAACTCGCATCTGATCAGACCTCCTGCCATGATGTTTATGGCGGTGGCTATACTCCCGCAGATTATACCTTTGAACAAGGTCGTAAATTAATGGAAGAAGATCCGGCTGAATTTAAGAAAAAGGTCGATGAATCACTGGTAAAACAATTCCATCTTATCCGGGAAATGGAGAAGAAAGGCACTTATTTCTGGGATTACGGCAATTCATTCCTTAAAGCTGTTTACGACGCCGGAGCTACTGAAATTGCCATTGACCCTGCCAATCCTTCCGATGGTTTTATATTCCCCAGTTATGTAGAACATATCATGGGTCCCATGTGTTTTGATTATGGTTATGGTCCCTTCCGGTGGGTATGCTTAAGCGGAAAACCCGAAGACTTGCACAAAACCGATCATGCCGCAATGGAATGCATTGATCCGAACCGTCGAGGTATGGATCGCGATAATTACGAATGGATTAAAAATGCTGAGGATAATAAACTGGTTGTCGGTACTCAAGCCCGTATCCTTTACGCAGATACCGAAGGCCGTATGAAGATCGCCTTAAAATTCAACCAAATGATCCGTAGCGGAGAAATCGGACCTGTTATGTTAGGTAGAGATCATCACGATGTTTCCGGTACAGATTCACCTTTCAGAGAAACCTCGAATATTAAGGATGGTAGCAATATCACTGCTGATATGGCCGTACATAACTTCGCAGGCGATGCCGTTCGCGGTATGTCCATGGTTGTTCTCTCCAATGGCGGAGGAGTGGGAGTCGGGAAATCCTTCAATGGTGGATTCGGACTGGTTCTCGATGGTTCTGATTTAAAAGACAAAATCATCCGTTTGGCAATGGAATGGGATGTTATGAACGGTATCTCACGCCGCGCCTGGGCAAGGAATGAACATGCGCTGGAAGTCATTTCCGATTGGAATTCCAAAAACGATCAACGTGGGCATATCACGGTTCCTTTCCTCGCGAATGATACATTAATCGATAAATTAATTAAATAATTCCCCCAATTCTGAAACTATTTAGCGAATCAATATTTTTTCAGAGGCCCAGGGGGCGAATAAAAGCCCCCTGGTCACATCAATCACACATCAAACATTCTCTCTACGGAAAAATTTCATCAATAATGTATTGGTAACAACCGATACTGAACTAAACGCCATTGCTGCGCCTGCGATCATGGGATTTAATAGAAAACCGGTAAAGGGATAAAGTACTCCGGCTGCAACAGGTATACCCACGACATTATAACAGAAGGCCCAGAAGAGGTTTTGTTTAATCTTGCGCATGGTATAACGTGAAATATCCATCGCAGCCACAACATCCCGCAAATCGCTTTTTACCAGGACAAAATCCCCTGTTTCAATCGCAATATCCGTACCGCTGCCCACTGCGATTCCAATATCTGCCTGAGCCAAAGCAGGTGCATCGTTTATCCCGTCCCCTACCATTGCTACTTTTAACCCTTTTTCCTGCATCTCTTTTAAACATAACGCTTTTCCCGCAGGTAAAACCTCTGCCATCACTTCATCGATCCCCGATTCTTTCGCAATTGCTTCCGCTGTTTTGCGATTATCTCCTGTAATAAGAAATGTTCGTAATCCTTTTTTCTTTAGTAATTTGACCGCTTCCACACTGTGTTCTTTTAATGTATCTGCTGCCGCAATCAATCCCAATATTTCAGATGCTCTCGCCAGTATCATTACTGTTTTTCCCTGTCCCCCCAACTCACGGAAATGGTCTTCCTCACCCGGTTTTACTTCTACTTGCTTTTCATGCATCAATTGTAAATTTCCCAGGTAGTATACATCCGAATTGATAACCCCCTTTACTCCCCAGCCTGTGAAGGATTCAAAATCCGAAACATTTTTCAAAATACATCCAACTTCACCTGCACGTTTAACCAACGCCTGAGCCAGCGGATGTTCGGAAAATTTTTCAATGGAAGCTGCCATTAATAATATCTCTGTTTCGGTTGCATTTACCGGAATAATATCTGTTACTACCGGTTCCCCCCGTGTTAATGTCCCGGTTTTATCAAAAACGATTGCATCGATGTGCTTTACCCGTTCCAAAGTTTCCGCATTCTTAACCAATATCCCATGTTTCGCTGCCAGTCCCGTTCCCATCATGACTGCCGTAGGAACAGCTAATCCCAATGCGCACGGACATGCGATAATGGTTACGGAAATCGCCACACTAATAGCAAAAACCATTTCTTTACCGGTTAATAGCCAGATCAAGAAAGATAATCCTGCCACAGACAAAACAAACGGAACAAAGTAACCCGCGATTCGATCCGCCAGATTCTGGATCGGTGCCCTGGATTCCTGGGCTTTCCTGACCATACGAATAATCTGCGACAGCATCGTGTCTTTGCCGATCTTCTCCGTTACCATGGTGAATGTACCCGTTTTATTGATAGTAGCCCCTATAACATGATCTCCCGTTTTTTTCTCTACAGGAATACTTTCTCCGGTTATCATCGACTCATCGACAAAACTTCTTCCATCCCGGATTGAACCG
The DNA here is from genome assembly GCA_021817755.1 of Acidobacteriota bacterium. Taxonomy (GTDB): domain Bacteria; phylum Acidobacteriota; class Aminicenantia; order UBA2199; family UBA2199; genus JAKAGC01. Next base: position 5,379 of record JAKAGC010000184.1, read on the forward strand.
TCAACCGGTATTTTCATTCCCGGTTTTACCATAACTATATCCCCGATTTCAACTTCTCCAAGCGGGATTTCAATTTCATCGCCATTTCGAATAACAACTGCGGTTTTAGGTGAGAGACCCATTAATTTCTTTATTGCTTCTCCTGTTCTCCCCCTGGCAATCGATTCCAATAATTTCCCAAAAGTAATAAAGAGTAAAATAGTACCCACTGCATCGAAATAATAGTGATCGAAACCGCTTATATCAAGTTTCCAGGTCGAATCGATCAAACTCGCTACCGAATAAACATAAGCTGCACCCGTTCCTATCGCAACAAGCGAATCCATATTGGGCATCCGGTGAATAAACAACGCCCGAAACCCCTTTGTATAAAACGAATGAGAAAAAGCAATCATGGCGGATGCCAATAAAAATTGTAATTGCAAAGCCAATGCTTCGGATACCAGATTAAAATGAAAAAACATACCCCCAATTGCTATAATAAATAATGGTATACCCAAAATAAGAAGTGGAAAAAACTTTCGCTTCCAAGCTCTCGTATCATTTTCTGAAATTTCAGTCTCAATCGGTTCCATATCCATTATAATAGTCGCTTTGTACCCTTCTGAGGAAAGGGTTTTAATAAAACCCGACGGTTTCTCCACCGCCGGATTATATACCACTTCTATCGCATGCTTGGCCGATGATGTTTTTAACCGTAGAATTCCCGTATGTCTTTTTAATACATTTTCTACCATGACTTGTTTGTAGGGGGTGTCCATTCCATCTACGGTAATTACCGCTGTTTGTTCGTCGCATTGCTCCGGGATCAGCTTATACCCCAATTTCTTAACCATCCCTTCAATATCTTCCGCATCCAGCCTAACCGGATCGAATTCAACCCTACATCGATTCGAAGCAAAATTAACACGTACTTCCGAAATTCCCGGTACTTTTTTTAATCCTCTTTCTATAGCAAGTGCACAATTGGCACAATGCATTCCTTCCACCATATACTCTTTCCCGGTAAAGCTCGGAGCATAAACTTCAGGCGATCTTTTGAATTCTTCCAGGCATCTCTCGGAACAAAACCGGTATGTTTCATTATTATATATATATTGAAATGAATCCATCGGTGATTCATCCAAAGTTCTTCCACAAACGGCGTCTTTTGTCATCGAATTAACCTCCGGTTAATGGTAATATGAGTATTCGATAATATACAAGAATAGAACATATTCTACTTTTTTTCAAGTCCCATGAACTAGAATCGGTTCATTTGATTAGGGAGAGAAAATTCAAAGTTGAGTGAACCAATGGAAGATTTTTTTATTTTTTCTTTTCCTTTTAACAAGAGGGTTCCCAAGCAAGAAACATATCAATCTAACAACAAGTGACTCATATTTATCTGATTGAAATGTTGACAAATTAAAAAAAATAGTATATACTTTTTTCGGTTTTGGAATAAAAACCGAATCCATTAAAAAGGAGTATTAAAAATGGGAAAAATAATAGGTATCGACTTAGGAACAACGAATTCGGTAGTTGCCATAATGGAAAAGGGCGAAGTCAAAATTATCGCCAACTCCGAAGGTGGCCGAACCACACCGTCGGTCGTCGCATTTGCTAAAGATGGAGAACGGTTTGTTGGTCAGGTTGCCAAAAGACAGGCAATTACAAATCCGGAAAATACAATTTACTCAATTAAGCGATTTATGGGACGGCGGCATAATGAAGTCGGAGAAGAAATGAAGATGGTTCCGTACCGGGTGGTACGTGGTCCCAAGGATGATGCCCGTGTTGAAGTTCAGGACAAGCAGTTTTCTCCCCCTGAAATTTCCGCATTGATTTTACAAAAACTTAAAGAATCAGCTGAAGATTATCTCGGTGAAAAAGTAACCGAAGCCGTTATTACGGTTCCTGCATACTTTAACGACGCCCAACGGCAGGCGACTAAAGACGCCGGAAGAATTGCCGGATTGGAA
>JAKAGC010000185.1 GCA_021817755.1 Acidobacteriota bacterium
ACTTTTTAAAATTAAAAAGTGCAGTTTTGAATTTTAGCCAACACTATTATTTCTTAAGAAGAGAATTATAAAAAATGAAAATAGAAAAATCCCGGCTTCATGTCATAAAATTCTATTTTAGGGGTTATTTTAATTTATTATATAATGATTTTCGTGAAATACCGAGAATGTTGGCTACTTTAACTTTATTCCGGTATTTTTGCAGAAGAAAGGTGATATATTTCTGTTCGAGTTCCTCGAGAGTTATATCCCTATTTATTATAGATTCGAGGAAATCCGTACTATTCTTCAACAATAATTGAATATCATCATGGGTTAATTGTTTCTTCTTTATTGCAACTGAGGTAATAAAATTTTCCAATTCACGGATATTTCCACGCCAGGGATAAAGCCGTAATAATTCCAGATCGTCTTCGCCCAATGTAAAATCGATTTGTTTTGATTTGGCAAAATACCGTAAAAGAGGAATAATATCTTTTTTCCGTTCCCGGAGAGGAGGAATTCTGACTTTATGGGTTGAAATACGGTAAAACAAATCGGCACGAAAAGTTCCTTCCCTTACTTTTTGTTCAATATCATCATCTGCTGAAAAGACGAACCTGACATTGATATCCTGCTCTTCGACAGACCCCAGAGGAAAAAACTTCTTTCTTTCAATAATCCTGAGAAGTCTGGCTTGAAGGTTTAAATCGAGTAAATCGATTTGATTTAAAAATAAAATACCCCCGGTAGCTTTGCTCCATTTTCCTTCAAAATCTCTATCTGCACCGGTAAAGGCTCCACGTTTATAACCGAACCATTCGCTTTCAAGGAGATTCGGAGGAACATCACCGCAATTCAGATTAAGGATAGTAGAGTATGAACTAACAGCAGAAAGATAATTGGCCCAAAAATCTTTTCCTACCCCAGTTTCGCCATATATTAATAGGTTGGAATCAAAGTCAGCGACTTGATGAATCAGCTCTTTAATAGCAAGAGACTGCTCATCATTCAGATTCCGAATCAATGTAGAAATTGTATCGTTTAGCATCCATCCACAATTTTTCCAGGGCGTACTTTTTCCTGGTTTCTTCACTAAAAATATGAATAATAAAATCGACATAATCGATCAGTATCCATTCGGCTTCTTGTTCGCCTTCAACTCCAAAAGGTTTTAGTTTATGTTCTTTTCGGAGTATATCCTGGATTTCATCCGATATGGCTTTATTCTGGCGTGAGGAGTTCCCGTGGCAGATCAACATATAATCGGTAATATCGGTAAGATCTTTCATTTTTAAAACGATAATCCTTTCGGCTTTTTTATCCAGCATGATCGAGACGGTCTTTTTTATTTCCGCGGGAATCCTCCGTCGTTTTAAATCCGCAGAAAGTTCTTGAAATTCCTCACTTTTCATATAATTTATTTTCCTCCATTATTTTTTTCACTTCGCTATCAACGAAATGTTCTATATTTTTGGATTCTTTAACATGTTCTCGTATCAAAGTAGAAGAAATATCTATTGTACCTGAATGATAAGAATAAAGGTAAACCTTTGAACCTGAGAAAGACTCCTGAGCCAAAAAGTTTGTGGTATACGGAATATTTTCTTCTTCAAGGAGTTTAATAACCATTGTTTTATGATGATCCAAACGCAAGATGACAATAAAAGAAATCATCTGTAAAAGCTGTTTATAATTTTTCCATGTTTTAATTTTTAGAAATCCTTCGCTACCTGAAATAAAAAAATACCTGTGATGAGGATTCTTTTGGATTAAAAGTTGAATGGTATCTATGGTCCAGGAATCATGGGGAAGTTGCATTTCAATATCGCATGGAATCAATGCGGGAAATGGTTTCAATGCACGTAACAGCATTTCCCAACGAAGTTCAGATGAAGCAAGTTCTCCAGATTTTTTGTGTGGAGGACGTGCAGAAAGAATATAATAGATACAATCAAGATTAAATGCAGCCAGAACAGTCAGTCCGAGATCAATATGTCCACGATGAATGGGATTGAATGTACCGCCCAGGAGTCCAATATTATTGCTCATGGTATAGGTCAAAAAGTTTTTCTTTGAAAGAGCCGGTATTGATTTCTTTGATAGCTGAAATTTCCATATAAGGGATTTCTTCCTGAGCGCAATAACTTTTTAATTTTCCAAGTTCGCGTTTTCGCTTTGAGACTTCCGGCGATTTGGTTTCAAGAAGGTCTATTTTATTAGCAAGAACAATACATTTTTTTCTTGCAACAGTGGTTTTATAATGAGTCAGTTCATCCTGGAGTATTTTAAACGTTTTAAGAGGAGTTAATTCGGCGTAAGGGGAGCAATCGATAAGATAAACTACTACCCGGGTTCGCTCTATGTGACGAAGGAAACTAAGTCCCATTCCTTCACCAAGATGAGCACCTTCAATAATTCCAGGAATATCTGCAACAACAATACTTTCAAAACCGCGATAAACGACACCCAAATTAGGGAAAAGAGTTGTAAAGGGGTAATCTGCTATTTTAGGTTTGGCGCCACTAATTTGGGATATAAGTGTGGATTTTCCTGCATTAGGGAGACCGACAAGACCGGCAAAAGCAATGAGTTTGAGTTCGAGAGAGACTTTGATGGATTCACCTGGCTTCCCTTTTTGCGCAAATCGAGGGACCTGATTGGTGGAAGATTTGAAACGAGTATTACCGGAACCGCCCTTACCACCTTTTGCAATGACAAAAGTTATATTGGGCTCATTAAAATCGAAGATTATTTTTTCATCCGGAAATGATTTAATAATAGTCCCGGCAGGAACATAAAGAATTTCATCTTTTCCTGTTTTCCCGGTTCTATTCGAACCTTTTCCACCTTCTCCATTTTCAGCACGTATAAAACGCCGATTTTTAAAATCGACAAGAGAAAACATGCTGGAGGAACTGGAAAGAATAATATTACCTCCATTTCCTCCATCGCCGCCGTCAGGACCACCTTTTGGTATGTACTTCTCTCGTCGGAAGCTGACGCACCCATCGCCTCCTTTTCCAGCGACAAAGGTAACGACAGCCGTATCTATAAACATGAAGCGCCAGTCCTCATTCCTGGCCTATAAACAAAAAAAACATCACGTTTAATTATTGGCTTCAACCTCGACAAATTTCCTATGGTTACGATCAACGAACCGGACTGTACCGTTAGTCAATGCGTATAAGGTAAAATCTCTGCCGATCCCGACATTTTTACCGGGTTTAAAATTGGTTCCTCTTTGTCGGACAATAATGGTTCCAGCATTAATTTCCTGTCCGCCATGGCGTTTTACGCCAAGCATTTTGGGGTTACTATCGCGTCCATTCTTACCGCTTCCACCTGATTTCTTATGTGCCATAGTTGTTTCTCCTTATTCTATCAATTAGATCAGGAACCCAATTGAATTTTATCAATCCGGACGCGATGGAGCTGCTGTCTATGTCCACGAGTTCTCCGGTACTGTTTTTTGGATTTCTTCTTAAAAATAATCACTTTTGGGGCTTTAATGAGTTCCAATACGGATGCAGTAACTTTCGCATTCTCCACGTAAGGTTGCCCAATGTGTAATTCTTGATCTTTTACTAGCAGTACACTGTCAAAATCGACTTTATTGTCATCGGAAATTTTTTCCTTTTGTATTAACTCGACTTCCAGCACATCGCCTTCTTCAACTTTGTATTGTTTGCTTCCTGTTTCGAGAATTGCATACATGGTTTTTCTCCTTGAGTATAATAGCATTTTTTATACCATAGATTCGAGAGGAAGTCAACCCTCTATTTCCCCAAATTTCACAGTTTAAAAGGGTTGAACCCGGAGCGATATGTATTTGGTAATATCGCCGGGAGAAAAAATTTGAACGGTTTTTTCATACCCCGGCGATTGAAATTTAAATTTTATTGCAAATGACTTAGATGTTAACAAAAATTAACTGGCTCCGTTTGCAAGCATTACGATGATAACGATAACTGCAATTATGGCAAGAATAAACATAATAATCTTCATTGCACTATATGGACGTTCACCTTGAACTTCTCCGGTCTGACCATTTACAAGAAAACGGAAAACCCGATCTTTAAAACGATAAGAACTGATCCATATAGGGAGCAAGATATGTTTAAATGTAATATCATCATATGTGGTGGTCATTGTATGAATTCTCTGTTCATCACCACCGATATCATGATTAATTGCGTACCGGATGGTAGGTATCATTTTTTCTTTTGCAACATTCAATCCGGTCGTTACATCAACCTGGTAGGATTCGGACCGGAAACCGCCCAGGTATTTATCATTATAAGGAACCAGTTGTTTCAGATTCCATGGTTCGAGTCTTTCGGTGTATTGAGTGGGAAGAGAAGAACTGGCAATGACAAGAATATCATCAAAATTATTTCTTACCTGCCCTGAAGCATAAGTCCACTGAACACGCCTAACCTGCCGTGTTTTTGTGACGGATTGCCCATTTTCAGTGGAGGTATAGGTTTCTGTTTCATAGTAGTAAGTTCCACGCTGTCCGGTGTAATCGGTCCAGGTTCTGGCATCGTATGTCCAATAGGGAACATATATACCATTTAAACGTTCGTTAGCGATATCAGCTTTTTTAAGATCAGAAGGAGCAAACCATAATTTTTTAATCCACCCACGGAATAAATCGGATGCTTTTTTCCGGTCAACAACAAAAGGTACAAGGGATTTTGGTTTAAGGATGGAATTAGTGGTACCGGTTTTTACAACGATATTGGATGCACAATAGGGGCAACGGTCGGCAGTAACATTGGGTGCCAAAGTAACTGATGCACCGCAGGCGGTACATTTAACGGTTACCACATCCATTTTTTCTTCATGAGGTAGTTTCTGATCTATAAATTTTTCATAGTCGATTTCTTCAATAATCTCAACTGAATCTTGTATTACATTTTCTGCCCCACAATATGTACAAGTGAGATTTTTTGTTCCGGGTTTATATTCCAATACTGCACCACATCCTGAACATTTTAATTCATTGCTTACCTTATCCCTGGTAAGTTCGGGAGGTTCTATATTCGTATTATTCATGGTTTATCTCCACATCTATATAAAAATCTTACATTGGAGGAACCGGTGGAGGGCCTGGAGGTGCAAAAAGTACAGCTATTTCAGGTACATCCGAAGCTTTCGCCCATGCAGCCATTCCTTGTTTCCAAACAAAAGAACCGGGTGTAAGCTGCTGCTGCATAATCATTTGACGCAGGGCATTTTCATCATAGGGCCCAGCTTGCTGTCCGTTAATGACGACATGGAAGGAAACAGCTCCGGGAATAGGAGGAGGACCTCCTGCCTGGGGACCTTGAGCGGGTTGTGCTTGATGCTGTTGGAAAGAAGTAGCCATCTGGTTAGCCATTGCAAACCCCATTCCCATACCGATTCCACTGGATGCACCACCATTGGGATTTGCAGCAGCAACAGTCATGGAATTAGCAGCCTGGTATTTCATAAAATTATCGAGGTTTCCAATAACTCCCATACTATTTCTTTTATCAATAGCTTCTTCAACTTCTGGTGGAAATGAAATATTTTCCACTAATAGCTTACTTAATTGCAAACCATATTCATCATATTCGGGTTGAACTTTATCCTGGATTAATTTGGACAATTCATCATAATGAGCAGACATATCGATAGCAGGAATTCTGCTTTGAGCTATTGCATCCGAAAATCGTGTAATGATTATATTTCGTAATTGTTCTGTGATCTCTTCAACATTAAAACGAGGATCTGTTCCTGCAATCTCTCTAATAACTTTTACAGGATCCTTAATACGAACTGTATAACTACCAAATGCTCTTAAACGAATTGGTCCGAATTCTGGATCTCTCAACATTACGGGATTCTTTGTACCCCATTTCCGATCTGTAAAATTCTTTGTATTTGCAAAATATACTTCTGCCTTAAATGGACTATTAAAACCATACTTCCATCCCTTCAGCGTTGCAAGAATGGGAACGTTCTTCGTCTCAAGAGTGTATGTTCCGGGCTGAAAAACATCAGCAAGCTGACCTTCATTTACAAATACAGCTACTTGAGATTCCCGGACAACCAATTTGGCGCCGTATTTTATTTCATTTTGATACCGTTCAAACCGGTACAACATTGTATCGTTGGATGGATCCAACCATTCGATAATATCAATAAACTCAGCTTTTAATTTATCAAATAATCCCATTAAACAACCTCCTTTTTTGGATTCAATTTATTGTAATTATAAAATAAAGAGAAAAGAAAAGTCAAATCAAATCAATCCTTCTTAAGGAAAAATACCTCGGAAAGCTTTTCATAATTGATGAATTCATCGATATTCTTAAGAGCATTAAAAGCAGCATCTTGCTCTGCTTTTCGCTTGTTATTCCCTCCACCTCTTCCGATCTCCGTATTCTCAAGATAAACAGCTGCTGTAAAAAATACATTTGGAGGTTTACCTGTTTCATCTATGATTTTATAAATAGGGAGATAGTTTTTCTTTCGTTGGATTAGTTCTTGTAGTTCGGATTTATAATCATTTATTTTTATTTCTTTTTTTGTAAATTTATCCAATGCTTCCTTGAAACAAGCAATAATAATAGAAGTAACGTTTTTAAAACTGGAATCGAGATAAATTGCACCCATAAGCGCTTCAAAAAGCGAGGCACTGATTTTATTATTATTTCTCCCGTCGTTTTTTTCTTCTCCCTTTCCTAAGAAAGCATAATCGCTAAGATTTACGGAAGCAGAAATCCGGGCTAAAGAGTTGGTGGAAACAAGATGAGATTTTACTTTCGATAATTCACCTTCACTCAGATTAGAGAGACGACGATATAGAAAATCGGTAATAACAAGGTTAATAACAGAGTCACCTAAAAATTCCAGTTTTTCATTATCAGGTAACCCCTTTTTCACACCTTCATTGTAGGACTTATGGATCAGTGCATTTCTTAAGAGTTCTTTGTTCTTGAAAGTATAATTAATTTTATGTTCAAGTTCTTCCATCATAATAAATTCACCATGGAATAGATTTAATTGTCATGCCTTAACTTTCAATAAGATAAAAGTCAAATCATCTCTTTTTACATCGGTCCCGGAAAATTCAATACTAAAATCGAGAATGATTTTTTTTATTTCAGCAGCCGAAAGATGATGATTTCTGAGAATAATCTGTTTTAATTGGTTAATTCCCAACATCTCTTCGGACTCATTCATAATTTCAGTGAGCCCATCGGAAAACAGAATCAGTATATCGCCAGGATTGTAAGACATTTCGACTTCATCAAGTTTTCCCCTGGAGAAAT
>JAKAGC010000186.1 GCA_021817755.1 Acidobacteriota bacterium
CGATAATCGTGCCGAACAAAGAAGGAGTTAATTTTATATAGGTGACTTGGTGCCGGCGTATATACTGTAAAAGCGATTCAGATGATAAGATGTTTTCCCTGGATATGATATGCAAAACACTTCCGCTTAATAAAGAAGGAAAAACCGAGGTATAACCCAGATCGAACGCATAGGACGAAGTCAATAATGCCCGGTCTTCATGATTGACACCTGCTTTCCGCTTAAACCAGGTGGCATAATTAACCAGGTTCTTATTCTCGATTAATGTACCCTTAGGTTTCCCGGTCGTACCTGATGTATAAATGGTGTAAACAATCGATGAAGGATTACTAAACCCTTCGTGATTTTCATGCTTTTCATATTGAAGGAATGCATCTTCAAAATGCACAACCGGACCATCATAAATCACATCATGGGATAACTCTCCACTTGTTAATAATGCAACCGATTGACTGTCTTTCAGCATGTAGCTTCTTCGCTCCGCAGGTTGCTGAGTATCGAGGGGCAAATACCCTCCTCCTGCTTTCAATATACTAAAAATCCCTATAATCGTTTCAATCGAAGGTTCAATCATGAGACCGGAAATCGAATCCGCGTTTACTCCATTATTTCGCAGCACGCGCGCGATTCTGTTGGAAATTTCTTTTAACTCCCGATAGGTCAAGTATACAATATCATCCTTCTTATCTTTCTTATTTTCGTAGCCCGGTTTGCTCCGTGCGATATGACTTAGACCCACAACAGCAACCCGGTCAGGTGTTTGAGCTACCTGCTCTTCAAATAATCTATCAACCGTTTTCTCTTCGGGATATTCGCTCCGGGTTGCATTGAAATCGATTAACATCTGCTTTTTTTCTTCTTCGGAAATTATTTCTATGTCCCCTATAAGTATTCGGGATTCCTTTGTTAACCGTGCGATTATATTTTTTAAATAAGTAATATATCGTGAGATGGTTTCTTTTTTAAATAATACGGAACAATATTGGAATGAACATGCAAGATTATCCCCTACTTCTGTTGCGAAAAGTGTGATATCAAACTTCACAGATTGAATGATTCGACCGGAATTATTTGCAGAATCGATGGATTGACGTGGTTCGGAAGAATCTCCCGGCAGTTCGCCGGGGGTCGGAAAATCAAAATTTTGGAAGGTGAACATCACATCGAATATGGGGTTACGTCCTGTATCCCTTCTTAATGACAGTTTATCGACAAGTTCTTCAAAAGAGTATTCCTGGTTTTCAAAGGCTTCAAGGGTACTGGTTTTTATTTCCCCTAAGAATTCGATAATACTTTTTTCTTCTGAAGGAAAATTACGGAGCGGCAAGGTGTTGACAAACATACCGATGATCTTCTCTAAATCGGCATGTCTTCTGGCAGCTACGGGAGTTCCTACGACAATATCATCCTGGCGGGTCAATTTGGAGAGGAGAATGATAAATACAGATAATAAGGACATAAAAAGAGTGGCATCACACTGTTTTGCGAGTTCCTTTAAAAACCGGGTTTCTTCTGAATTTAAAGAAAACGTGGTCATCGAGCCTTCAAAACTTTTCATATCCGGCCTTGGATAATCGGTTGGAAGCGAGAGAACGGGAACTTCACCGGAAAACATCTGCAACCAATAGTCTTCCTGTTCTTTTATCGATTCCTGCTGTATGGGACTATTTAACCACATGGCATAATCTTTATACTGAAGACGAAGTGGGGATAATTCCAATTCATTCCGGGAATATATTTTTCGGAACTCATCCCGGAGTATGATCTGAGAAGTTCCATCCGTAATAATATGATGCATATCTGTAATTAGTAAGGTTTGGTTTTCATCCTTCTTAATGACTAATCCGACTCGAATCAAGGGAGCTCTCGATAAATCGAAGGGACGGACGAAGGTTCGTATTTGCGATGCATCGACATATTCTATCTTTAAATCCACATGCTTATGAATTCGTTGAACCGGTAGCTCATTTTCGATATGAAACGATGTTCTTAAACTTTCATGCCTGGCGATCAATTGCTGGAAAGTCTTTTCAAGTGCATCTTTATCTATATGACCCTCTATAGGAAATATATTCGCTATATTATAAGCGGTATTGTTTTCATTGAAGCGATACAAAATATACAAACGTTCTTGAGCGGATGATAAGGGATAGTATTCTCTCTCTTCCGCAGGTTCGATAGAAGCATATTTATCCCTGGAAGCCGATTGAATATATTCTGCCAGTCCTCTAATCGTGGGCTGTTTAAAAAATTGGGCAAGGGGAATCCTAACATCAAATTCCTTGTTGATTCGCGATGTTAATACAGTTGCCTTTAATGAGTGGCCTCCAAAATCAAAAAAGTTGCCTTCTACTCCCATGGATTCGCGCAATTGAGATATATGCCCGGGGTTTTTGCCCAGGATATCCAGCCAGATTTCAAGAAGTACTTTTTCTGTTTCATTTCCAGGGGGAGCATAATGGACGACTGGGGTTATTTGAGGTTCGGGTAATGCTTTCCTATCGACTTTTCCATTGGGGGTTAGGGGCATTTTTTCGAGGAATACCACATATTGAGGAATCATGTACTCAGGCAATTCATTGGACAAATATTTTTTTATATCCAATGTTTCAAGGTTCTTCCCTTGCAAAAGAACGACGTATGCACACAGGTATTTATCTCCACCTTCTTCTTCCCTGGCAATAACAGCCGCATCCTGTATCCCATCGATAAGAAGCATCCGGTTCTCGATTTCCGCCAATTCTATACGAACACCTCGAATCTTGACCTGGAAATCGGCTCTACCGGATAACTCAATGTAACCGTCTGGAAGTACACTTCCAAGATCACCGGTTTTATAAATAATGTCTTGAGGATTTTTCCCAAAAGGATTCATAATGAAAAGTTTTTCATTCAAATCCGGATCATTATAATACCCGGCAGACCGGAAAGGTGTCCGAATATAAATTTCTCCCTTTTTCCCGGTGGGGCACTTTCGGAGTTTTTCATCCAGGATTAACACCTGGGCACCTTCAATCGGTTTTCCTACAGGAATGATCGACCGATTCGCATCTTCAGGGTTTATTCGATAAAACAACTTCGCCAGAGTAGTTTCGGTAGGGCCATAGATATTCACCAATTGAATGCGAGAACCAAAAATCTCGATGAATCGATAGATATCTCTCCCTCTCAATAATTCCCCGGCCAGCAGTATATACTTCAATGATTGTAAACAACATCCATCTTGAACCTGGGATACAAGAGCCTTAAATAAGGAAGGTATGGTATGAATAAAAGTGATTTCATTTTTATCGATCCATTGGATCAATTCTCTCATATTCATCATGGTATCCTGGGAAGGAATACAAGATGTACCTCCGCTCATGAGGGGAAGAAAAATATCTCTCAGGAACGGATCGAAGGTAGGAGGAGTCAACTGGCTGACTCTAACCTGCTCATCGATTCCGAATTCCTTTATTTCCCATTGAATAAAATGCGCCAAACTTGTTTGCCGTCCTACAACTCCTTTTGGAATACCTGTAGAACCGGAAGTAAAATAGATATAGCATTCTTCTTTAAACTCTCTTTGAAAAGAGAGGGATGATTCATTATATTTATTGAGTGAAGCAAGTGAAAATAAGGAAGATTTTCCAGTTTCCTGGGGATCATCGATAAGCAGTATATGATATGAAGAGGATTGAGAATTAGAGGTTAAAACCGATTCGAATTCATTGTAGAGTTTAGAAGTTGTGATAATCCAATTTGATTTCACTTCATCGATCATGACCTTTACCCTGTTGGGTGGGAAATTGGGGTTAAGGGGAACAAAGACCATCCCGGCTTTAAAAATACCGAGAATGGCGGCTATCAATTCCGGTGACCTGTCGAGAAGCGTAATCACATGAGGTATGGAATTTATGTGATCATGGAGAAAATTGGCGATACGATTTGACTGATTTTCAAGCTGGATATAGGAAAGAGATCGAGTGGAGCTCGTTACTGCTATCCGGGATGGAAACCGCGATACAATTTCGGATAGCCGGGGTACGAAAAAATCTATATTCATTGTTTTATTCTCCTTCGTAATATTTTTCAAACTGAGCATCAAAATCATCTGTATCGGAAATTTGAGAATCATCAATTCGAGAGATCAAAATTTCATTATTATCGAGAACACTATGAATGACATGTATGAATTTATCGAGCAGATTTTGCATAGAAAACTCTTTATAAAGATTGGATTTATATACGAAATTCAGCAAGATACCTAGTTTATTTTCAAGGGCATATACTGTTAAATCATACTTGGGAGATACTTCACCGGTGGAATACGGTCGAATCTCAAGATCGGCGGTAAATATTCCCTTTTCTGTGTCCTGGGAGAAATAATTAAACAAGATACTGAAAAGTTCTTGGTCATCAGGATATCCTTTTTCCCGTAATTTGTAATCCAACATTTCAAAGGGGTAATCCTGGTTATCGAGAGCTTCGAGAACGGTTTCCTTGCTGTTAGAGATGAAATTTAAGAAGGAGTCATCTTCGTGGATAATATTACGTATTAAAACGACATTCAAAAACATTCCCAATAAGGGTTTTAAGTCAAAATGAGAACGGATGGAAACGGGAATACCGACAACCAAATCGTTACTATCGACTTCCCTTGAGAGTGCAATCTGGAAAGTGGAGATAAGAAATACAAATTTGGTTATATTCAAGGAATTGCAAAAGGTTTCGATCTTTTTTATGAACTCGAGATCAAGGAGTAACTGGATTTGTTTTCCCTCGATTTGCCTGGAAGATTGAAAATTGGTAATCGGAAGGCGTGTAAATGAAAGGTTTTCAAGTTTTTTCAACCAGTAGGTTTCCTGGTTTTTTAGTTTTTCATATTTCATGGAATGGTTTTGCCAAGCCGCATAATCTTTATACTGAATGGATAAAGGGGTGAGCGATTTTCCTTCATACAGCCGGGCAAAATCACTGATAAGGATTTCTATAGAAGAGCCATCGGAAATAATATGATGGATATCGAACACAACGATATAGTTCTCGTCGGATACCTGGTATAGTGCGACTCTTAGCAGTGGAGCCAGACTTAAATCGAAGGGTTGAATAAACCGGACAACTTGTTGCTTAATGATTTCTTCATTGGGTATTTCATTATATTGAATTTGAAATGGAACCTGCTGAGCAATCTTTTGCATTGGTTCGTCATCTGGTCCGATCTGCTCAAATGAAGTTCTAAGGGGTTCATGCCTGATAATAAGTGCCTGGATTGATTCCTCGAATTTATTCCTGTCCAGTGCACCTCTAATCGAAAAAGCTGAAGGCATATTATAACTGGTATTCTGTAAGTCCATCTGTTGTAAAATAAAAATCCTTTTTTGAGCGGAGGATAATTCATAATATGATTTTTTCTCTTGAGGCAAAATGGAATCATACCGGGTATATACAGTACGACTAATATATTGAGCCATGTCCCTGATTGTCGGTTTAAGAAAAAATTCCTTTAAAGGGAATTGAGTTTCAAATTCCTTATTAATCCTCGACACAGCAATATTGGCTTTTAAAGAATGACCTCCTATCTCGAAAAAATTGGAATTAATCCCAATTTGATTTTCATCGATATGGAGTATATCGGCCCATAGTTTCACCAGTTTCATTTCAATATTATCCCGGGGGGTATCGGACAATGCTGGAGCTTCCATACAAGGAGCCGGAAGGGCTTTTTTATCTACTTTTCCATTTGAAGTAAGTGGAATATTTTCGAGCTGAATAAAAAATGATGGAATCATATAATCGGGTAATTGATTTTTAAGATAGTCCCGGAGAGATGATTCCTGAATTTGGGTATCCGTTACGATATAAGCAAAGATCATCAAGTTCCCTGCTTCTTTTTCATGAATAATAACCTCCGCTTCCCTGATATTTTCATGGGATAACAGAGCATTTTTAATTTCATCAAGTTCGATACGAAACCCCCTGATCTTTACCTGGTGATCCATCCTTCCGAAAAATTCGATATTACCGTCAGGCATCCAACGCGCAAGATCTCCTGATTTGTAAATTGTGTTAGAAGAATCAAGCGGCCAACCCATCTCACTTACCAAAGACTCTTTGTTTTGAAAGAATTGTGTCAACCGGTCTAATTCGGGAGGAACAGAGATAAAGCGTTCGGCAGTTAATTCCGGTTTATTGAGATATCCGCGGGCAACACCTGGACCTCCAATATAAATTTCTCCCATTACACCAATGGGAACAGGTTTCAATGCATTATCCAGTATATATATATATGTTTGTGTAAGCGGTTTTCCGATAGGTACAAAACCCGGGGTATTTTCAAGTGAATCAATAGGAAAATAGCTGGCAAATATAGTGGTTTCAGTAGGACCATAACAATTCAGAAGCTTTCCTCTTCCTAAAAATTGTAATGCCTTTAAACTATGTTCAAAGGATGCTTTCTCTCCTCCGATTATTATTTTTCGCAATCGTTTTAAAAATTGAGATTCGATAGAAATTAATATATTGAATAATGCAGTAGTCACAAAAAAGAGGGAAATATTTTCTCTCAGGACAACAGAGGAGAATTGTTCGGGAACAGCAAGATCGTTTTTATCGATCATAACGAGCCGTGATCCATTAAGTAGAGCACCGAATATATCGAAAATGGAACCGTCAAACGCATAATTGGATACCTGAAGCACATTATCCTGCGGTAAAAATTCGATATAATTGGTGTTTCTTATCGACCGGATTACATTGCCGTGGGTATTTAATACACCTTTCGGTTTTCCCGTAGAACCCGAGGTATAGATAATATATGCAAGGTCCGAAGAGTCAATGCTTTCTACGGAAAAATCGGAACCGGGTTGAGATTGCATATTCAAACTTATTAAATCGATAGCTTCTATGGATAATTGATCTACAATAGATTCGAGGAATTCGCTCTGAAAATCCCCGGAATAAAGAAGTATTCGTGTCTGGCTATCCTTTAGCATGTACCGGATGCGGTCAGTGGGATAATCGAGTTCTATCGGCATATATGCCGACCCGGCTTTTATAATACCCATAATGGCAATTATCATCTCGATATTCCTGGGGCACATGAGGGCAACCACAGAACCTCGGTTTACTCCTTTGGATTGAAGTAATGAAGCTATTTTATTGGCGTTTCGATTCAATTCCCCATATGTGATCTGGATATGGGATTCTTCGCCGTTCGGAAAGTTGAACGAGGTATGGGAACTCTTTCCAACAAATGCAATTTTATACGGCGAATACGCTACTCTTTCTTCGAATAGTCGATC
>JAKAGC010000187.1 GCA_021817755.1 Acidobacteriota bacterium
TACATTTTTTTTTAAGCTTTCTATTCTTCACACTCAATATTAATTTTTTTTCTGCTCACTTAAGAATTTTGAATAACTTATCCATAACTTGTTTTTTAGTACCAACTATGGTATTTATTGATTCCAAAACAAAATATCCAGGAGGATTAAAAGTGCCAGATATTTTTTCAAAAATTAAAAATTTATTTGGAATACATCAATCAATATACGCAAAACCTCAATTGGTTTCAGATATAAAAACATGCTATTTTTATCATACAATGGACATCCCAAACTACGGGTTAATTGAGGGGGAATGGGATTTGAGGCCAAATGTAAACGCATACTATGGTAATATAGACTTTGATCAAAAGCAAGTTCTTGAAATTGGTACTTCTAGTGGATTCGGGACTTTTACTTTAGAAAAGTTGGGTGCTAAATTGGTTTCATATGATTTATCACCGGATTTTTCGTGGGATATTGTTCCATTTTATAAAAATGATACTAATATAACTGAAACAAGTATGAAAAAATGGATTTCTAAGGTAAATAAAGCTTACTGGTTTAGCCATAAAGCTTTTCAATCAAAAGCAAAAGTCGTATATGGGACAGTATACAATATTCCTTGCCAAATTGGGAAATTCGATATAGTGACTGTATGTGCCGTTCTTATGCATTTACGAGATCCCTTCCTGGCTTTGCAAAGCATTTGCAACCATGTTTCAGATACTATTGTTGTCACAGACGCAATGCCCGAACATATTTTAAATACTCGAAAATACCCTATTATTTTCCGTCCCGGGGTCCGGCAAGAACTTACTAAACCTGGTAGTATGGGAACATGGTGGTATTTATCCCCTGAAACAATTTCCGATTTTCTATACATTCTAGGTTTCGAGGAAACAACTATCTCTTTTCACAAACAGTTGTGGAAGAAACCGGATAAATCCTATATGGAAGTTCCGTTTTATACAGTTACCGCGCATCGAACATTTTAATACTTTATTTTACAAAATTAGATATCCCTGATTAATTATGGCTATTCGATTTTTATTTCTTTCCGATACCCACCTTGGATTTGATTATCCTTTTAAACCAAGAGTCGAACGCCGAAGGCGTGGTCCTGATTTTTTTGAGATGTACAATAAGGCCCTGGAACCTGCAAGAAAAAAGGAAGTAGACTTTGTAATTCATGGGGGAGATATTTTTTTTAGAAGCAAAATCCCTCCGTTACTAGTGCAAATGGCTTTTGAACCACTCCTGAATCTAGCAGATAAAGATATCCCGATTTTTATTGTTCCAGGGAATCATGAACGTTCATTAATTCCTTATCGTCTGCTGGCTTCCCACAAAAATATTCATATTTTTAACAAACCAAGATCATTCTTTATTAATATCAATGGTGTCCCGATTACTTTATCCGGTTTTCCCTACATTCGAGATAATATTCGTTTGAATTTCCAAAAAATTTTAAAAGAAACGGGATGGTATGAGAAACCTCCTGGCCCATCTTTGTTATGCATGCATCATATAATCGAAGGAGCATCGTTAAAAGTAAATGACAAATTTCACATTTTTAGAAATAATAGCGACGTAATCCGTACCTCCGATCTCCCGATTGATGCATCCGCCATTTTATCAGGACATATTCATCGATTCCAGGTGTTATCTCAAGACCTTACCGGAAAAAAAATATCAACATCTGTTTTCTACCCTGGCTCCACCGAACGAACTTCATTTGCTGAAAAAGATGAGTCGAAGGGTTATCTTATTTTATCCCTTGGGCAAAAAGATTTTCATCTTGCTGATTATATAGTTGATAGCTGGGAATTTATTACATTACCCTCCCGGCCAATGATTATATTAGATATGTTCCAACATAATTGTACAATAACAGAATTTCATACCTGGCTTAATTCCAATCTCCGCGAACTTCCACAAAATGGTATAATAAAAATTCGTTTCCCTAACGGTTACTCAAAAGAACTTGAAATAACTGTCACAGCAGCTTGGATTCGAACTCATACACCTTCATCGATGAATGTAGAATCAGAATTTTACCGTAACCGTATTACTAAGACTGAATCTTATTTGTAACAGACTTATTCTTTACAGATTTTTGCCTGAGTGCCTCAAATAAAAGAACCGCAGATGCTGCTGATACATTCAGTGAGTCGATGCGTTTGGACTGAGGGATATAAATAGCTTGATCCGAATTCTTTTGTAACAACGGAGAAACTCCTTTATTCTCATTACCCATGACTATCGCCGTATTGACTGTAAAATCAAAATCATAATAGGGAATACTACGCTCCGCATTCATAACAGAGCCGACAATCCAAAAATTATTCTGTTTAAGAAATTCAAAATCCCTTGAAAGGTTTTTCGATATAACAATTCTGGCTTTTAACAACGCACCGGAAGAGGTTTTTAAAACTGTTTCATTTATCGGGGCTGAATTTCTTTGGGATATGACAACAGCATCCACATTGGCTGCCACAGCACTTCGAATAATCGCACCGAGATTACCTGTATCATTAATACTATCAAGAATCAATATTAAACCGGTTTGTATCGAATTTATTATTTCATCAAGTTCATAAAAACGGATAGGGGATATTTCAGCAAAAATTCCCTGATGATCGCTCCCGGCTTTTCTGGAGATAGTCTGCTGCGGAACCATCTGAAAAACAACACCGTTTTCTTTGCATAACCGAATAACGTGATCTACACGTTTATCTCTTTTCCCATCGGCGATATAAACCTTATTCACAGGAATTTTTTCGCTCAGAGCTTCAATTAATGCATTCATTGAACTGATATTCATTTTACGATCACTAATTTCCAAAAAATTTATGCAGACGTGGAATCATAGGAAGCACAGCAGGTTGAATTTCAAGAAGTGCTCCGGTTTCAATCAATGGAATAAAATCTTTCAATTCAATTCCTGATTCCTTTCCTGTTAATGCAAGTCGGATAGGATGATACAATTCCTTCCCTTTAATTCCGTACAATTCCTGAATTTTCTTAGTAACTTCCAAAATAAACGAAAAAGGAACAGGAGCAGTGGTTTTAGTTAGTTCTTCTCTAAGTAGGGAAAGAACTTTTATTGCACTTTCAGAGGAGTGGAGATGTTCAAGACTTTCCGTTGAGATATCTAAAGTCGTGAACTGGACAAAATCTCGGGCAATCTCAGAGAGAAGATAATTATAATTCGATAAAACCCGGGCTGCTTTCCCAATCCATTGAATAGATTCTGAATTTAGTTTTACTTGAAATTGTTCTTTCTCAAGAAATGGAAGGATACGTTCTCCAAGTTGATTATCATCTAATCTACGGATATGTTCCCGGTTCATCCATTTAAGTTTTTGGTAATCAAAAATCGCAGGAGATTTGGATACCTTTTTTATATTAAAAAGTTCTATCAATTTATCTCGTGTAAGAATTACATCTGTATTTCCACCGGGAGACCAACCTAAAAGCGCAAGATAATTAAAAAGTGCTTCCGGTAAATACCCTTCTTCCCGGAACTGTATAAGAGAAGTGGAACCGTGACGTTTTGATAATTTGGTATTGTCTTCGCCCATAACCATTGAAAGATGACCAAATTGTGGCCTTTCAAAGCTAAGGGCATCATACAATACAAGCTGTCTGGCAGTATTGGAGATGTGGTCTTCTCCACGAATAACCATTGTAACTTGCATTAGAAAATCATCGATAACTACCGAATAATTATAAGCAGGCATTCCACTTGAGCGCAGAATAACCGGGTCAGAAAGAAGATTGGAATCAAAAGTGACTTTTTCGCGGACAAGATCAAAAAATTCAATCGTTTTGTCACGAGGAATTTTTAAACGAATAGCTGCTTCTTCGCCATTGGCAATACGTTTTTTGGATTCTTGAATATCAAGATTTCTGCATTTCCCGGAATAGCCGGCTGCACTATCCTTATCTGGTGCATTTTCTTTTTCTTTCTGAAGATCTTCTGCTGAGCAAAAACAATAGTACGCATTTCCGAAATCGATTAATTGATCCGCATACTTTTTGTAAATTTCGAGGCGCTCTGATTGCCGATAAGGAGCAAATTGACCTCCTTTATCCGGACCTTCATCCCATTCTATGCCCAGCCACTTCATATCATGAATTAAGTTCTCTTCATATTCTCTTTTAGAACGTTCTACATCCGTATCTTCAATGCGAAGGATCAATGCTCCTTGCTTACGGCGGGCATGTAAATAGTTGAATAACGCTGTCCGAGCATTTCCAACATGAACAAATCCGGTGGGGGATGGGGCAAAACGTAAACGAATCATAGATGACCTCTCTATATTATAATCGTATTTCGAACAAGGATTATACTTCATATTGTATTAAAAATAAATAGGGTAGACTTTTTGAAATTTGATTAGTACGGATTTAATTAATGATATACTAAATTCGGATTTATAGTTAAGAAGAATAGGGTTTAGGTTTCACGTGTCCTTAATTTTGTACTAAACAGGTTTCACGTGAAACCTAAAGTAAAATCACCGTTGTTTGGGGGTTTAGGTCCAAAACGGATTTATTTTTCCAGGAAAGCTATAATTTCATTAATATCGGGAACTTCTTTAATGGGATAGGTTTTTGCAAATATAACTTTTCCTTCTTCATCAACAATTATATTAGCTCGCTTGGAAAAGCCATGTTCATCAAAAAAGACATCCAATTGCTTCGCTAACGCACCATGTGGCCAAAAATCAGCCAGAAGTCGTACTTCATTAACTCCAAGTTCTTTCGCCCATGCTGCTTTACTGTATACATGATCAATACTAACACCAAGTGGAACAGTTTTAAGTTTACTGAATTTTTCCATATTATCTTCAAGCGATTTCATCTGAGCAGCGCAAACAGGGGTAAAAGCAAGCGGATGAAAAGAAAGAAGAATCTTTTTTCCTTTATACTCTTTAAAATCGATATCTTTGTTATCCTGATCTTTCAAAACAAATCCTTGTATTTTTTCTCCAATGTTAATCATATTTCCTCCTATCATTTTAAGTTATACTTAGTTTGTTGAACTATTATAATACGAATCAAAATTATTTTCAAATTAAAAAATAACGAAAAGAAAAGTTTTTTGAGGGGTGCGGGGGGGTTATAACCCCCCCGGTAGAAAGACAAAGACATTATTCTTCGTCTTCGGATTCATCTATTTCTTCATCTTCAATGATATCTTCATCTTCTTCCTGAATTTCTTCCAGTTCGATTTCTTCCTGCTGGAAATCCTCTTTCTCATCTATATCTTTCGAATCAGTAGGAATTTCGGATTCTTCGACAGCCGTCTGACTTCTTACTTTTTCAAGCGCCACAAGTTTATCGCCGGAATTGAGTTTAACAACTCGTACTCCCTGTGTTGCTCGACCCTGTGATTTAAGAAGGGAGGAATCCTGCTTTACTATTTTCCCTTGCTCGGATGAAAGAATAATTTCTTCATGGTCGCGAATGGTAACTAATCCAATAACTTTTCCAAGTCTATCATTTATTTTTATATTAATAAGACCTTTTCCACCACGAGTTTGAAGCCGATACAATGATATATCCGATTTTTTCCCGATACCATTTTCAGTTACA
Organism: Acidobacteriota bacterium; assembly: GCA_021817755.1. Taxonomy (GTDB): domain Bacteria; phylum Acidobacteriota; class Aminicenantia; order UBA2199; family UBA2199; genus JAKAGC01. Next base: position 5,587 of record JAKAGC010000187.1, read on the forward strand.
GTAAGAATATATTTATCATTTTCTCGGATAATATCAGCTCCTACAACAAAATCATCTTCTGGGATACGAATACCGATTACACCACGTCCTGTTCTTCCGATCTCCCGGACATCCCATTCATGAAATCGAATCGCTTTTCCCTGATTTGTTCCAAGAATAATTTCATCATCTCCCTCGGTAATCTGTGCTTCAAAGAGAGAATCTCCTTCACGAACATCGGCAGCAATGATCCCATTAACACGAGGTTTAGAGAAAGCAGAGAGAGAGGTTTTTTTAACATATCCTTTTCGAGAAAAAAGCATGATGTACTTATCAGTAGAAAACTCTTTTACATTAAGTACAGAACAGACGTGTTCATCTTCTCCTATTCCAATTAACCGTGAAATCGGTTTACCTCTGGCTGAGGCATCGGCTTCAGGTACATCATAAGCTTTTAACCAGAACATACGGCCTTTCGATGTAAAGGTAAGTAAATAATTATGGGCTGAAGCAACTAAAAGGCGGGAAACAACATCTGTTTCTTTAAGATCGATACCTTTACGGCCAATTGTCCCACGTTTTTGTATTTTATAAGCGTCAAGGAGCGTACGTTTGATATAACCATTTTTGGTAACCGATATAACAAAATCTTCATCTTTAATCAAATCTTCAAGATCAATATCCTGAAGCTCTTCATCTATAATAACTGTGCGGCGTTCATCTTTGAATTGCTCAGACGCTTTGAGAAGTTCTTCTTTAATGACATCGAGAAGCATCCGTTCGGAGGAAAGAAGTTGTTTGAGGTAATCGATTAATTTTAAAAGTTCAATATATTCCGCTTCCAGTTTATCAATTTCAAGTCCGGTTAACCGGTATAATTGCATATCGAGAATGGCATCCGTTTGATCGGAGGAGAGGGGAAGTGATTCCATCAAATTAATTTTTGCGAGTTCTTTGTTTTTAGAGCCCCTGATTATCTGAATGACAAGATCCAGTTTATCAAGAGCGATTTTTAAACCTTCAATAATATGAGCCCGCTTTTCTGCTTTTTCAAGTTCAAAAAGAGAACGTCTACGGACTATTTCTTTTCGATGGCCGAGAAAGTAATTAAAATAATCCTTCAGGTTAAATTGAACAGGTTGATTATTGGCAATTGCAAGCAAATTAATCGAAAAAGAGGTTTGAAGTTGCGTATATTTAAAAAGCTGATTAAGAACAACATCAGGGATTTCATCACGTTTAATTTCGATGACAATTCGCATCCCTTCCCGGTCAGATTCATCGCGAAGATCTGAGATTCCTGTTATTTTTTTATTTTTAACCAGGATACTTATGTTTTCAAGAATCTTGGCTTTATTAGTCATATAAGGAATTTCATAAATAATAATTTTTTCTCTGCCTTTGGAATCGGTTTCGACTTTTGATTTAGCACGAACAACGATTGTCGATTTCCCAGTTTCGTAAGCTCTCTGGAGGGAATATTTTCCAAAGATGTAACCTCCTGTTGGAAAATCAGGCCCTTTGACGAACTTCATCAGGTCTTTGGTCTCCGCCTCCCAGTTGTCGACCAGATGAACACAGGCGGCGATCATTTCGCCCAGGTTGTGCGGCGGGATATTGGTCGCCATGCCGACGGCGATGCCGGACGAGCCGTTGAGCAGCAGTTGCGGAAACCGCGCCGGCAGAACGATCGGCTCGTGCCGGGTGCCGTCGT
>JAKAGC010000188.1 GCA_021817755.1 Acidobacteriota bacterium
CGATGAGATTCATCCGCAAATCATTTTTTTCCCGGGTGGACATATTGATCCCGATTCGTGGCATGAATAATCGTGCAGCCAGGATCAATCGAACCAGATCCGCATCCGTTACAATATATAATGGCTTAAAGCCTCCTACTTGAGGCTGAATTCGTGGAAATGAAACACTCACTTCGACATCCCTAAATGTATCTTGAAGATATGCCGCATGCATCAGCATTAAAAAACACTCTTTCGCCGGTTCCGACAATCCCAGAAGCGCACCGATACTGACTGACCGGATATTATTTGAACATACTCTCTCAGGTGTTTCCAAACGGAACCGGAAATCCTTTTTCGGACCATTGCGATGCAACTTAGAATAAAGTTGCTCATCATAAGTTTCCTGGTAAACCACAAGTCCATCCAAGCCTTCTTTAACCAATTCTCCGTATTCTTCCGTTAAAAGCGGGTATATTTCCATAGAAACCGAAGAAAAGCTGTCTTTCAGGATTCCGATGCAATCTTTTATATAAGATGGTGAGGATATTTCCCTCGATTCCCCGGTTAACAGTAATACATGTTTAATCCCTGTGCTCGCCAGTATTTCGGCTTCTTTTTTTACTTCCGGTAAATCCAGTTTACGTCTTTTGATTGGGTTTGAATGTTTAAATCCGCAGTAGAGGCATTCATTCTCACAAAAATTCGATACATAAAGCGGCGCATAAAGATGAACCACTTTCCCGAAATTACGAATTGTTAGGTCCATTGCTTTTCGCGCCATATCTTCCAGGTAAGCTGAAGCTTGCGGTGAGAGTAACGCAATCAGGTCTTTTTCAGAAAGGTATTCCGATTGAATAGCGTTTTGAATGTCTACATCTTTGATTTCCCGGAAAAGCAATTCAAAATCGTAATTCTTGTATTTTTGAAGAATATCATAAAAGCTCATGGTTATGATCTTAAGAATCCCGTTAATGGCGAGGAAGCCTCCGCTGTATCCGAAATCCTCCCCGGCCCTGAAATATAACAAAGTCTTCCTGCTTCTACTGCCATAGCGAAGGAACGAGCCATTGAAACCGGATCTGCTGCAACCGCCACACCCGTATTCGCCAGAACAGCAGCAGCCCCCAATTCCATTGCTTCCGAAGCATGCGAAGGCTTCCCGATTCCAGCATCCACGATTATAGGTAAATTCACTTCATTTATCAGTATCTTTACAAGTTCCCGGGTCGTTACTCCCTTATTCGAGCCGATCGGTGCACCCAACGGCATTACCGAAGCCGCACCCGCATCATAAAGACGTTTTGCATCGGCAAGGTCCGGGTTTACATACGGCATTACAATAAATCCTTCTTTTGCCAGTATTTCCGTTGCTTTAATTGTTTCTGCATTATCCGGCAATAGGTATTTATTATCCGGGATGATTTCGATTTTAATCCAGTCCCCATAACCCGCAGCACGGGCAATTCGGGCGATTCGTACCGCTTCATCCGTTGTTCTCGCACCCGATGTATTCGTCATTATTATAATATCTTTCGGGAGAAAATCCATAATGTTTTCATCAGCAGAGCCTTTATCGACTCGGCGCAATGCAACCGTCACAATATGAGTTCCCGAAGCTTCGATTGCTCTTTTCATTATTTCATAAGATGGAAATTTCCCTGTTCCCAATAGGAATCGTGATCTTATTTTTTGATTGGCGATAATCAGTTCATCTTGCATTTTAACCTCCACCTACGAATGAAAGTATTTCCAGTCTGTCATCTTCTTGAATAATGGTTGCTTTCCAGGAACTCGATTTAATAATCGTTTCGTTGTACTCCACAACCACTTTTGAAAGATCGATATTTCGTGATACCAGAAGAGTTTCGATATCAAGGTTTGCCGGTAATTCTTCCGGCTTACCGTTTAGTATAATTCTCATTTACGCCTCTTAGCTTAAATTTATGAATAGTTAAGGTTAAGAATATGGCTTATCCAATTGCCCGGGAATTCGTAATATAACAAAGACGTTTTTAAAAGTCAAGTTGAAAATGTAAACACTCTTGTTTGGAATGGAATTACCGCACATTCACATATTGGACAAAAAATTTTTAACCTACATAAATAACCTATTTCAAATTTTCGCTTTTAAGTTTAATCGAAAACAGAATGTTCATTCATGGATTTAATAAGATTGACAATTGTTAAATGCACCTTTATTACTCATTTTTCCCATAGTATAATTGAAAAAAATAAGATTTTGTATTACTATTAACACATGGTAAATGGAAACAGAAAAGAATTTAACGATACCGGGTTATGCGTACCCCATCTTCATTATATGGCAAATCGATCGCTGAAAATTGCCAGAATGCTTAAGTTGGTTGAAAAAGGCAAGTATTTCACCATTAACAGACCACGCCAATACGGAAAAACAACCCTCTTGTATCTCCTGGAAAAAGAATTGGAAAAGCAAGGATATTTTGTATTTAAAATTAGTTTTGAAGGTATTGGAGACAGGGTTTTTACAAGTGAAGAATTATTTGCACCCTCTTTTTTAAGAATGCTTCACAATGGGATCGATTATACAGACAATCCGTTATCTTCTTTTCTTTTGAACCATATTGAACAAGTTCACTCTTTTCAAGATCTTTCACAGGTTATTACCCAACTAGCTGCCTCTGCGGAAAAGAAAATCGTTTTAGAAATAGATGAGGTCGATAAATCAAGCAATAACCAATTATTTCTCAGCTTTCTCGGAATGCTCCGGGCTAAATATCTCATGCAAATCGAAGGAAAAGATACCACTTTTTTTTCCGTAATTCTTGCAGGAGTTCATGATGTAAAAAATTTGAAACTAAAAATCAGACCCGAAGATGATCAGAAATACAACAGCCCCTGGAATATTGCCGCCAATTTCTCAGAGGATTTGAGTCTTGACACATCGGAAATCGAAAGTATGCTAGATGATTTTATATCTCAGAACTCAATCCAGGTGAATGCCAAAGAAATTGCCGGGCAATTGCATTATTTTACCTCCGGGCATCCTTTTCTTGTTTCCAGGATATGTAAAATTATAGATGAAACGATACAACCCACGGAACACTGGAATTTAAATCATATCGAAAAAGCACTTCAACTTTTATTAAAAGAAGACAATTCAAATTTTCAGAGTCTGGTTAAAACCCTTGAAAACAATCATGACCTTTATGACATTATCTACCGGATAGTTATGGAAGGCGAAACCGTCGTGTACAATCTATATAATCCCATTGTCGAACAGGGAGTTACATATGGTATTCTTCGCGATCAAGGGGGCAGGGCTATAGTTCATAACCGCATTTATGAACAACTTATTTATGACTATATGGCATCCAAGGTCGCCACTTCGCGAAATATGGGCAGTTATGTTTATATGGATCATTTATTGGAAAAAAATGGTTCTTTAAATATGAAAGAAGTTCTCCTTCGTTTTCAAATATTCTTAAAGGAGCAATATTCCGAGAAAGACCTGGAATTCCTTGAACGGAATGGTAGATTACTTTTCCTGGCGTTTTTAAAACCTATTATCAATGGCAAAGGTTATGATTTTAAAGAAGTTGAAATATCTGAAGAAAAGCGCTTGGATATTGTGGTAGTTTATGGAACAGCCAAATATATTATCGAATTGAAAAGATGGCGGGGACAGGAAACCCACCGGAGAGGGATCGCTCAACTTGCAGATTACCTGGAACGGCAAAACCAGGAATACGGATTCCTGGTTATTTTCGATTCCAGAAGAAAGAGTGACAAAATCGGTCAAAATGAGACTATTTCATTTAATTCAAAACAAATCTTTATGATCTGGGTCTAACTATACAAAATCCTATTTCCGTTTTCATTATCCTCATTTTATTTACAATAATTCCCTCAATTAACCCAATAGGTCTATGTTTTCTGTATAGGTATTATTGGAAATTAACGAAATCCCTGGACAAATAGTCACATTCGTAGTAAGATTGAATTTCAGAGTATAATGAAAAAAAATGAACTCAACGTATAGAAAGGAGGAAAAGTGAAACAGAGAATTATTCTTTCAATCCTGGTTTTTATTTTCATTTTATCAACTATCCCGCTTCATTCCGGGATATTTCCGTTCCAGGTTCACCGGAAGGTTTTGGATAACGGGATGAAAATCCTTGTTATTCCTCTACCCAATCCGGGACTGGTCGCTTATTATTCAGTCGTTCGAACTGGAAGCCGTGATGAATACGAACCCGGCCACTCCGGATTCGCTCATTTTTTTGAACACATGATGTTTCGCGGTACCAAGCGGTTCCCCAATGAATTGTACCAGAAAATCCTGACTGAAATGGGAGCTGCATCCAATGGATATACCTCTCTAGATCTTACCGTCTATCACCTTATTATCACAAAAGATGATCTTGAACAGTTGATGGATATGGAAAGCGACCGTTTCCGTAACCTCGAATACACCGAACAGGATTTTAAAACAGAATCCGGTGCGGTATACGGTGAATATTTGAAAAATAAAACCAATCCGGGGTTTTTATTAAATGAAACCCTAATGAATACTGCATTTGATGTTCATACATACAAACATACCACAATGGGATTCGAGGCCGATATTAAAGCCATGCCCACTATGTATGAATACAGCAAGAGTTTTTTCAAACGGTACTACCGTCCTGAGAACGTCGTTCTCGTAGTATGCGGTGATGTTGTACCCGACCAGGTTTTTAAAATGGCTGAAAAGTATTATAGCCCCTGGGAAAAGGGATATGTTCCTCCCAAAATCCAGGAAGAACCCGAGCAAACTGCCCCTCGCTCCGGCAACGTTAAATTTGAAGGTAAAACCCTTCCCATTCTGGCTGTCGGTTATAAAGGTCTCCGGTACATGCCCGATTCCAAAGAGTATGTCGCAATGTCTCTTCTCGGCGACGTTATGTTTGGCTCAACCAGTGATTTTTACAATAACCTTGTGTTAGAGAAACAAATTGCTCAGTTTGCATTCGCAAGTTTCAACGGTGATCGTGATCCCTCTATCAATACCATTATGGTCATGATTAAAAAGAAAGAAAATATCGATCTCGTAAAGCAGACTATTGCTGACACGATAAAAAAATTCCAGACCGATTTAATGGATTCCAAAAAGCTGGAAGATTTGAAAAACAGCAACAAATACTCTTTCCTGATGCAGCTTTCCAGTACCGGTGACGTTGCAGGCATGCTGCCTTCGTTTATTGCTCTTACCGGTGATATTACTGCTATCGATACTTATTTTGAAACACTCGGAACCGTTACACCGGAAGATATCCGGCAGGCTGCGATTAAATTCTTAACCGATAATCGCAAAACCGAAATCTTATTGGAAGGAGAATAAAAATGAAAAGACTAATGCTCCTGTTTTTATCAGCAGTTCTGATAGTGGGTTTTTCCATGAATACCTTCGCTGTATCACCTATTAAAGTCGTACAGATGAAGATTCAAAATGAACCTATTATTTCTCTCTATTTTGTCTTTCATACCGGGTCCATTCATGATCCTGAAGGGAAGATCGGTCTCGCTCGTTTAACAGCCAGTCTCATTTCCGATGGGGGAACGCTGAAAAACTCATTAAAGGTTATCAATGAAAAAATGTATCCCATTGCCAGTGGATATGGTGCGCGGGTTGACCGGGAATATATTAATTTTAACGGCCAGACTCATATCGACAATCTCGAAACCTTTTACACTCTCTTTAAAGAAGCCATCCTCGAACCTGCTTTCAATGAAGATGATTTTGTCCGTATCAAAACCCAGATGATTAATGGTATTAAAACTAACCTCCGATACAGTAGTGACGAGGAACTCGGAAAAGCCGTCTTCAAGAGTTTTGTTTACCGCGGAACTCCTTATGAAAAAAATGTTGCCGGAACCGTTTCAAACCTCGAAAGCATTACTCTGGATGATGTGAAAGCATTTTATAAATCTCACTTTCTCCAGGATAATTTGATTATCGGAGTCGGTGGAAATTATCCTGCCACTTTCCCTGATCGTGTGGTAGCGGATTTCTCAAAATTACCTACAGGAAATGCATTGGAATATAAAAAAATCGTTCCTGAAAAGATCAATGGTATCCAGGTCATCATCGTAGATAAGCCTACTGTATCAGCCGGCATTCACATTGGATTCCCCATCGATTTGATGAGAAAGGACCCTGATTTTCATGCTCTTTTCCTTGCCAATTCCTGGCTCGGTGAGCACCGGAACTCTTCTTCTCATTTGTACCAGGTTATTCGTGAGAAGCGCGGTATGAATTATGGCGATTATTCATATATTGAAGATTTCCCAAATGGTGGTGGATTGAATTTTCCTCCCTCCATCGTATACAAGAATCCTCAGTTGTTTGAAATCTGGATTCGTCCCGTAGAAAAGGATAAACGTGTTTTCGCTCTTCGCGCTGCTCTTCGTGAATTAAAGTCCTTAATCGATAACGGAATGAAAAAAGAGGATTTCGAGCTTACCAAGAAGTTCCTTGCCAAGTATTGCCAGCATTATGCAGATACGACAGCACAGAGGCTCGGTTATAAAATTGATGATATGATTTATGGTTTGAAAGAAAGTCATCTCGATAATTTCAGGAAGAATATCGAAGCCTTAACGCTTGATCAGGTGAATAAAGCCATTAAGAAACATCTTCAATACAATAATCTTCGTATCGTATTTGTCACCAGCGATGGAGAACAGTTGAAAAATGATCTCATTACCAATGCGCCTTCCCCCATTACTTACAGGACACCCAAGCCCGAAGAAGTATTAACCGAAGACAAGGAAATCGCCGTATTCCCCTTGAAAGTTTTACCTGAAAATGTTACTATTATTAAAGTGGACGATATTTTTAAATAGTCCTACCTTTATTTGAGTTTATAATATGAGAGACACGGTGAATTTCGGTTCACCGTGTCTTTTTTTTTGAATATTTAAAAATGCTTCCTTCCCTCAATTTCTACTCCCCCAATTTAATCAATCAAAAGTTTTAAGGTAGGTGGGGGGGGCATGCTGCCCCTCCCTTTAATTACTGCCTCACCCTCTAAATGCTATTCAACTTATATTAAATTAGATAAAAGTTTCGGGGAGTGCAGAACCCCGCGGGTATGCAATACCCTTTTAAAAAAAGGGTAATGCACTCGAAAGCATCATTCCGAAACAATCGACACATTCAACATATTCAGGAGTAACGTGCCATCTACTTTGATTTTTTCATACAGACGGCGGCCTGTTAGTATGATTATGTCTTCAGTTTCGAGTCTTAGTGTTGT
>JAKAGC010000189.1 GCA_021817755.1 Acidobacteriota bacterium
CCATAAACCGCATATGTTTCGGTAGAAGGATAAGCGATTCTTCCCAGACTGTCCCTCGCTCGATGCTGTCCAGGTAATGAATTTCATCGAATATAATCCAATAATGTTCATCCAGGCTCGATTCCGTTTCCAGCACTTTATTCCTGAAAATTTCGGTTGTCATGATAAGCAAAGGAGAATGAGGTTTGATATTCACATCACCCGTAATAATTCCCACCAAATTCGGAAACGCCGCCTGAAATTCCCTGTATTTCTGGTTAGAGAGAGCCTTAATCGGCGCTGTATAGATCACCCCTCTCCCTTCCATCATGCATTTTCGTACCAGGTGCTCAGCGATCAATGTTTTTCCTGCTCCAGTCGGAGCCGAGACCAGCACCGATTGATCTGCTTCAACTGCCGCTATGGCCTTTTCCTGGAATGCATCCAACCGGAAATCACCCACACCTCCCAAACTATACGAATAGGTTCTCTTTTCTATAACTTCGTTACTTTTTTCTCCTCTTTGTTCTTCGTGATCTATTTCTTTTTCTTTATCTGTATTCCCTGTATTTAAAGGGTGCTCCATTTCAGTCATCTCATATCGTCTCCTTATTCATTCTTCTCCCGCCAGTTGGCCGCATGCCGAACGTATCTCTTTTCCCTTTGACCATCGGACAATTACTGTGTAACCTTTTTCATGCAAATAATCCGCGAATGCATTCACTTCTTGTTCCGAAGGGGTTTTAAAAGGCAGCGATTCATTCCGGTTATATGGAATGACATTAATTTTACAGGGAATACCCCGTAATAATGCCGCTACTTTTCGTGCATCCTGCGTGGAATCATTTACCCCTTTTAATAAGACATATTCAAAGGTGATGCGATGAATGCGGTCCAGCTTCGTATCCCTGAAGTAATCCAGGATGTCTGCCAGTTTTTCTTTCTTTGAAATCGGCATCAATGTTTCTCTCATTAAATCGTCGGATGCATTTAATGAAAAACTGATTTTTACTCTCGGGAACGTTTTTTCAAATCGTTTTAACGGTTCCAGTATCCCAGAAGTCGAAATCGTGATATTGCGGGGAGAGATATTCATCGCTTTTGCCGATGTCATTATTTTAAGCGCTTGTTCGAGGTTTTCATAATTAAGAAGCGGTTCTCCCATTCCCATTAAAACAATATTCAGCTTCCCTGTATAATAGCGGATCTCATTTTTTAAAACCAGAATTTGAGATATGATTTCCCCGGCAGTTAGATTTCGTTTGAATCCCAATAATCCCGTCGCACAAAAACGGCATGCCAGGGGACATCCTGCCTGGGTCGAAATACAAAAGGTAAAATGATGCTTTTCAGGAATAAGAACCGCTTCGATTCTTAGTTTATCATGGAGTTCCAGGAGAAATTTACGCGTCCCATGTTCATCTCCCGTTGCCCGGACAACTCCAATTAAAGAAGTATTATAATTGCTTTCCAGGAATTGTCGATCGGTTTTGCTAATATTACTCCACAGGTTGACATCCTGTATATTTTTAAAATAGAGCCATTGAAAAACCTGGTCTGTGGTAAATTTCTTCAAATTCGCCCCAGCAAATTCGGTTTTCAACATCTCGTAAGATAAATCGTAAATCCATTTCATTTTCTACGTTCCGCTTGTAAACATATTCTCCGGCAAGGGTGTTCCCTTTTCGATCATACAGTGACTATATATTATACCACTATTGCAAAGAAAATTAACAGTGCTAAAAAATTTTTATCAATTCCACATCAAATATAGCCTTTAATAAATAGTTCAACCGTTACTGCCAGCACCTCGAATAGCAGATTCGCTAACTTGAACCTTCGTTTATTGACGTTAATAGGCAAATATGTTAAAATAAAATAATTAAAAACGCTTAACAGAAGGGGCATTACATTCCCGAACACCCCTATTGATACTGCTTTTTGCATATACCCTGAACGTGAGAAAATATAATGGATATCGAAAAACCACAACTTATCGAACAATTAAACAATCACAATCTCAGACCCACCGAAGCACGCCGGTTAGTCCTCGCATTACTCATGGAAAATAACGATCACCCCAATACCGATCAAATCATTCGTTCTTTATATGATAAAGGTTTTAAAGTAAGTATTGCCACGTTATATCAAAATCTTGAAAAACTTGTAGAGGTGGGGTTACTAATACGGATTAAAGGCCCCGATGGTGTGATGCGATTCGATGCCAACATCCAACCACACCACCATCTTATTTGCGATATCTGCGGAAAAATGACTGATATTAAAATCAATGGTGATACATTACCGACTCACCATCCAATCGATTTTCAAACCGGTTTGCCTGTCGAAGGGTGGGATATCGATCACATTAAAATAGAATATAAAGGCACCTGTTCCAATTGTAAAAAATAAAAATTTCTTAAAATAAACATTCTTCTTCTCAAACCCACATTATATCCTTATCATTAATTTCATTCCGATTGAAAAAATTTTTTTTTAACTTGACAATCCAATTCCCGAGTTCTATAATAATTCAAATTCATAATCATTATGAAAATGAATTTAAATAAAGTCATTTACCAGGAGGTCTAATATGAGTATAAAAAAGTCCACATTAACAACAAGCGCAGGAATGCCCGTTTCTGATGATATAAACAGTATGACAGCAGGGAAGCAAGGCCCCGCTTTGATTCAAGACATACATCTACTCGATAAACTCGCACATTTCGATCGTGAACGCATTCCCGAGCGCGTCGTGCATGCCAAAGGAGCAGGTGCTTTCGGATATTTCGAAGTAACAAAGGATTTAACCCGTTACACCAGGGCGGATTTCCTTTCCCAGGTCGGAAAGCGAACCGAAGTATTTACCCGGTTTTCCACCGTAGGAGGGGAGAAAGGTTCTGCCGATTCCGAGCGTGATCCACGAGGCTTTGCCGTTAAGTTTTACACCCATGAAGGGAATTACGATTTTGTTGGAAACAACACCCCTGTATTTTTTATCCGTGATCCATTGAAATTCCCCGATTTTATTCACACTCAAAAGCGCCATCCCGCTAAAAATACCAAAGATGCCAATATGTTCTGGGATTTTCTTTCCTTAACTCCCGAATCCATTCACCAGGTTACCGTGCTTTTCTCAGACCGCGGGACTCCCAGTGATTACCGTCATATGAATGGATATTCCGGGCATACATATATGTGGTACAATGCAAAGGGCGAGCATTTCTGGGTAAAGATCCATTTCAAAACTGAGCAAGGAATAAAAAATCTCACCCGTGAAGAATCCACAAAACTTGCAGGTCAAGATCCCGACCACGCTACCCGTGATTTATATGAAAGTATCGAAAAAGGAGATTATCCCTCCTGGAGAGTCTATGTTCAAATCATGACCCCCGACCAGGTAGCCAAATACAAGTATGATTCCTTTGACATCACCAAAGTATGGCCCCATAGCGATGCCCCTTTGCAAGAAGTCGGTGTTATGGTTCTCAATAGGAATCCAATTAATTATTTTGCAGAAGTCGAGCAGGCAGCTTTTTCTCCTGGAAATTTTGTCCCCGGAATCGGTCCATCTCCCGATAAAATGTTACAGGGCCGGTTGTTCAGCTACCATGATACCCACAGGCACCGGCTTGGAGCAAATTATCATCTCATACCCGTTAATTCCCCCAAAGGCGCAATGGAAAACAGTTACCAGCGCGATGGACAGATGCGTACCGATAATAATGGGGCAGAAGGTCCCAATTATTACCCCAATTCTTTCGACGGTCCTCTTCCAGATCCAGGCGTAGGAATGCCCTCCATCGATATTTCCGGCATCGCCGCCCGGCATGCGTATACACTCTCCGACATCGATTTTGTCCAGGCTGGAAACCTCTATAAATCCGTTATGACCGACTTGGACCGCGATCACCTAATCGGAAATATCGTCTCCCACCTTCGCAATGCACAAAAAAGAATTCAATTCCGCCAGACCGCTCTATTTTATAAAGCCAATACCGATTACGGGATTCGAGTCGCACAAGGTCTCAACCTTAACATAGAAGAAGTGAAGCACCTCGCATCTGTAACCCAGGAAGAGCGTGTAAATGCAACAAAAGGATAAAAAGTAAATTCAAAAAATACTTACCTTACATGTGAGCCGCTTCCATGCGGCTCACGCCTTCTTTCAACAATTCCCCCATATTATATGCATTATATGCAAAATGAAAACCTTCGTTTCAATCCCCAAAAGCAGAACTTATCCAATCCCCCTAAACAAGATCATCGATAAGTAAATCCCATATATATCCAACGTCCCGGGATTTTAACTCCTGGAATCTCTTCAATAATCGTATTTAATAGATTTTCAGCCCGCAGCGATATCTCCATTCTCCCAACAGGAACAGAGATTGTCGCATTCACAAAATGTCCCTTTTCCTCTGTTCTATAGAGCCGTTTGTACATATAATTAAGAGCAAGGTTCACCTTCTCGCCTATCCGTTGTACAATATTTGTCTTGATACTGAAATCCGGGAAACGCAACCCATATTTAGAAATAAACCCCGCCTGTTCATTTACTGAAACTATTTTCTCTATCCCCATAATCAAAAGTGTCCCATTTAATCTCAACTGCTGTGTCCACTCGAAACCCAGCAAATCATTTTTTTCAATATTCACCGACTGCCAGGATTCACCCCGATCCGTTGTGAATTTAACCCAATCCAACAGGTTGTTTTGATTCCTGTAAAAGATCGAAATATCCGTTATATATGTATTTTTGGTCCAGGTAAGAGACAATTCCAGGTTCCGGCTCGTTTCAGGTTTCAATAACACATTACCAATATTCCCCGGAGAGTTGTAATACAGTTCTGTGAAACTAGGCAACCGGAAGGATTTCCCATATCCTCCTCTTATAATCAGTTCCCCATTAATCCTGTGGAAAAGTCCCATGTACCAGGTCGTATTCCCTTTCCCAAATTCTAAAAAGGTCTCGCGCACTCCCAGGTCCACTCCCCAACCGGAGGAAAAGCCATATTCAACATTCGCGAATAGCGCCCCCGTATACCGTTCCCTGTTTCCCATATTTAAGCTCTCCATTTTTTCGCTGTTAAATTCCACACCAGCCCCCCCATTCCACTTCCCTGTCTTATCGGTAAAAGAGAGACGAACAGCCCCATAATGAGTACGCGTATCGCTTTCGTTCTCGAAAAACTGTGGACGGGTTCGATCCAGTGTAAAATCATCTCCGTGTGAATCGTAAGCATATGACAACATAAGTGAAAAGGGATAAAACTTTTGTTCATATTGAATCCGGGTAAAAAACGAATTAATTTTCTCAAAAGAAGGATAAGGCGCATAGAAGCCATCCGCTCCAAAATCTTTTTTCACATACCCCGAATCTAAATCCAGACGGCTTTTTTCTTTTTCATACCCGGCAGAGGCCGAAAATTTCCAATGGCTAAATTCCCTGTTTTTATAATATCCGTCAGAGCTTTCCCTGTCTGCTGAAATACTCAGCCAAAAATCCCCAAGCTTTTTTCCCACCCCAATCGAAGTCGAGAAGAATTTGTTTTGACCCAACAGACCCGTAACCTTAAAATCCCTATCATTTCTAAGAACAATATTAATCACACCCGCAAAAGCTCCCGGGCCGTATATCGTAGAGCTACCACCCCGGATAATTTCCACCCGTTCGATATCCTTTACTGAAAAAGGAAAATCCGAATTAAAATGTCCTGTTTGCGGATTATTAACCCGAACACCATTTACCAGGACCAGAACTTCTTCAAAATTGCTCCCCCGCATGCCGATATCGAAAGACGAATCCGACCCGCTCCGTTTACTCACATTTACTGCCGTATAAAAGGAAAACAAATCCCCCATGTTTTCGATTTTAAGTTCCTCGATGTCCGATTTCGAAATAATGACCATGTTTTTTGAATTTGGTTCAACTGAAAAGAGCGTCTCATTCACATCGACAGTCTCGACAATTTGCGAAAAACAAACCGCTGCACCCAAAAGATGCATCATAAAAATAAATAGGATATAATTCCTTTTATATTTGAGGGGATTCATCGGATACTCCTACGTTGGTATGGGAAGGAGTATTTTACCACAATTGGAGTAAAAGTCTACCTTTAATTGTCATGAAGAAATAATACTAAAAACGAAATAGGGATAATCGATCCATTAAATCATTGCAATGAGTGAATCAGTTCTTTTAAAGTAATCGAGTCAGTCGAGTCCGGTTCCAGTTCGATAAATTTCGTAAAATTTTCCATAGCCCCCTGTACATCTCCCCCATCCAGTAAGCAGTACCCCAGTTGTATATAGGCTTTGGTCAGGTCCGGTTTTAATGTTAATGCCTTCCTATAAAAAGAGATCGCCTCCGAAGGTTTACCCGTTAAAAATAGGATTTCTGCCACTTCAAATGCCAATTTATAATCATTACCATTTAATTCCAGCGATTTTTTAAAATACTCCCCTGCATCTGCTAAATTATTTCTTCGCATATGGATATTCCCGATCGAAGCATACAAACGTGCCAGGTCGCTTTTTCCTTCTCCTTCCTTATTATTCTTCATTAAGGCATCCGAGACCTGTTCATATTCTTTAATTGCTTCATCATAGCGTTGCAGTTCAGTCAGGCAATCCCCGATATTCATCCCCAGTTCATATAGGGAGGGGTATTGGTCTCTCAGATCGAGAAAAACCGCCAGTGCCTCTTCATATTTCGCATCGCGAAAGAAATCCGCCGCTTTATTTAATTCAGTTTTAAAACCCGTGTTTTCTTTCCAATTTTTTATTAAATTAAGGTCTTCGATTTTTTTCATTTCCACCGTAATTTTCGGGTGGTATTCCTGTAATTTTAAATCGAATTGTAAGATAGTCGGAGCATAGCCATTTTTTTCAAAAGTAAGGCGAAGGATACCCCTGTGTAAATTATTAAAAAACCAGCCTCCCTCTTTATCAGAAATAACTGTACTTGTGTAAGCATATTTTTCATATTCCAGAGTTACCCGGATATCTTGAATCGGAAGGCCTTCAATATCAAGCACTTTACCCGATATCCGTTCAGTCCCCCGAATTTCCTCAGAATCTCCCCACAGGATATTGACAGTACCCGGAATACAATTGAGTAGCAATAGAACTATTGGAAAAAGGTATGCTGATTTTTTCATTTTTCAACTATACATGAAAAGGAAAAGTCTGTCAATCCCGTTCAATACAACCAATTCTCTTAAAAAGATTTTTAACCACAGATTACCCTGATTGCACTAACTATTTATTTTGCCC